>JACQHN010000536.1 GCA_016199015.1 Nitrospira defluvii | reverse complement strand
TTTTAATGCCTGTGACTGGTGGCTTCTCGTGTTCCGTGCCCCTTCTCGCCTCGTGTCTCCAACCTCATCGGCATGATAAGGTAACCTGTTGCGGCCGTCTGGCGATTCCCCACGGCGAAAGGTACCCGACATCCATGACCTACGCTATTAAGACTCTGGAAGATCTGCGGTGGTTTCTCGCGCACACGCAGGGATTTCGCGGTGGGCAGGTCACCGATGTGCACCTGTCCAAACGGAGGATCTTTGACGAGAAGTCCGGGCATGACGTCTTGGCGGGCAGCACGGCGACGGTGGTGGTGAGGTATCCCGTGCAGGGTATTCGCCGGGTCGCCAAGCTGACGATGCAGGGCGTGTCTGACCTATGCATCTTCGAGCAGGACGGCGCCGACTGTTCCCTGTTAGGGGTCATTCAGGTGGAGCTGAACGAAGGGAAGTTACGCTTTTGGTTCGATCCGCACGGCGAGTTGTATGTAGTGTGCGAGGAGGCCATGCTCGAAGAGGTGTCGTTGCCACAGAGCGACGCGGACATGGATGGCGCGATGGCGCAGTGGACTTTTCAGGCCGATTCCGGCGAGGCGCCTACCGTGTCCTGGTTGCTTGATCAACTGGACCGGGCGGGGTCACCCTGCTTTTGGAAAGCGGCCGGCCCTCGCAACGCACCGTACCGAGCCATGTGCTGGGAAGGCCAACTGGTGGTGACAGTCGATGAGAATGCCGGTCCTGCGGTGGCGGTTGAGGTACAGACGTATGGACCGATCGACGGGGCCGGGTTTGGAATGCGAATGCGACTCCCTCACCGTGCTGGTCGATCGAGCGGCCGATTGCTGAGCCTGGCGGCCGACGTCGTTGCGCAATCCTTTTCCGGGACCTGTCTTATGGGAGAGACGTTTTTTTCACACGAAGAATGGGCGAATTGGAAATCATTAGGGCGCGTACATCACGCGCGCCGGTGATTGTCCGATGAGCATACGGTCGTCAGCTATGGTGACCGTTTCTCCCGTTTCCGTTTCCATTCCCATTCACGCTGGTATGCCTGCCGGTCTTCCGATTGACACATTCCACCAAGTGCCAAAACTTCATCGGGTTCACTTTTTCTTTTCGGGCGACATGCAGGTCGGTACCTTCGAGTACGGTGTTCAGGGAAAGATCGGTGCGGAAGCCGATATGTTTACAGAGGGGAGAGATGACTTTTTCCACGGCGGCGATCAACTTATTGCCGTTGCTGAAGTGGTTCAGCATGATGATACGACCGCCTGGTTTGCAGACTCGAATCATTTCATTCACGACTTTTCGGTAGTCCGGCACGGCGGTCACGACATACGCCGCCATCACCGTATCGAAGCTGTCATCGGCAAAATCCATTTTGCCTGCGTCCATCAGCATGAGCCGCACATGGTCCAGGTGATAGTGGGATTGGCGCTGCCGGGCCTTCGCCAGCATGCCTGAGGAGAGGTCGATGCCGATGATTTCGCAGTTTTTCGGGTAATACTCCAAGGCGATCCCTGTCCCGACTCCCACTTCAAGAATTTTTTCTTCGGGCCGGATTCTGAGGTTGCGGACGGCGGACTCGCGCGACTGGTGGAAGATTTTTCCAAAAATATGATCGTAGACGCCGGAATAACTGGTGTACACTCGCTCGACTTTGGCGATATCCATCGTCCCTCCGCAAAATCACGCCTCTCCGCCCGCACACTCTGCAGTGCAGCAGTGACGGCGATAAAAGTGTAGCGTGGAAAAATCTATGAAGGCGGGACCGTGCCCCGGATGACTCGTCCTCACCCGCCGGATAAGAACGGGCTTAATGTAGCCAAAGCACTCATAGGGAGTCAACAGGTTCCTCTAGGTACTGAGCGTGGCCTCCTTGCATCCGGGCTTGATTCTCCGCAAAGCCCTGTGGGAAGTTTCCCTTATGGTATTGGCCGGTGCATTCGCCATCGTGTTGTTCGTGGGGCTGATTATCGGTGATTGGATGTACTTTGCCCGTCTTTCATCCGACGCCTCCCGGTATGGGTATGGGATCGGACAGGTGCAAGACCAGTTTGCCTCGTTGGGTGTCCAGAAGCTGATGAGGCGCTTCGATACGAACGGGTTTCTTTCTTTGCCTCATGGGGTGGCGCGGGTCTTTCCGGAGGCGAATCGCCTGGTGATCCGTCCGACCTACCGGCTGTTCTCCATGCGCTTCCGCACGGCTTGGCCCCTCAAGGGCTCCATCGAATGGGCGTCTGAGGTGAACGGACTCACGCTGATCTGCACCAAACGGGTACCCTGGTCGTCCTCAATCCTCACCTTCTTATGGTTCAGTCTCGTAGGGTTCGGCACAATCGGATTCCTGATTACCTATCTGCTCCAGGGGGGATTCGAATCGTTGGGAGGGCTGCTATTGGGAGTCGGGGTGACTGCGGTGGGATTGATCGTGGTGGCCTTCGGCCTCTTGACCGTGACAGTGGCCTATCGAATCGAGAACACGAGGTTGATGCAGGTGTATACAGAACTCCGGGCCGTGGCATTGGAGGAGACGAGCAACGCTTAGCGGGTTGAGGTGTACAGATTGAGCAGGTGGTCGAATTCCGGCGGCAGGTCGAGTGATTGTTGGGATCGTGCTAGGCCGGCGATGATCCCGCGATGCTTCAGACTCAGGCCGGATTCGATGAACGCCTGCCGAAAGTGTGCCCACCGCTGCGTCGCATCCGTGGACAGATTCTGAAGCTCCTCCGGCGGCAGGGCGTTGA
>JACQHN010000529.1 GCA_016199015.1 Nitrospira defluvii | reverse complement strand
GCTGGAGATCGCGCAAGAAGGATTTAGCTGTCTCGCAGTGAGGACAACCGGCCCGGACGAAGACCTCGAGATCCGTAACTGGCTCGGAGGCGCGAACGGTCGCTCCCTCGCCGAGCAGCCACAACAGAACCAGTATCAGGCTTGCGAGGAATATGCTCCGTCGAGTCATCGCCGGGCCCACGATGCGTGCCGTCTAGCTGATGAACTCCGGCGGCGCCATCGTCCGGATATAGGACAGGACGTCCACCATCTGTTGATCCGTCAGTTTTCCCCGATACCCATGCATAGGGCTGAACAGGGCGCCGTTCGCAATCGTGATCAACAGTTCCCAATCGGTCTTGGCCCGTGAGTTCACGGATTGGAAATTGGCCGGCCGCACGATCAGGTATTGCCCGTCTGGCCCGGCGCCGTCCAATTTCTCTCCGTGGCAACGCAGACATTGGTTTTCGTAGATGGCCTGACCTTCTCGCGGATTGCCGCGGTTGGTCTGCCCGGCGGCCCATGAACTTCCTAGAATCACAAGACACAAGGCAGACAGGATGCTGAAGGTTCTCATGCGCAAACTCCTTTAATGGTTCGGCCTGTAACACACGGACTTCTGTGACTCACCGTACGATCAGGATCGGGCAGGGCACGCGATGCATGAGGGCGTGAGAGATGCTGCCCAGGAGGAACCGCTCCAACCGTTTACGCCCGTGGGAGCCGATGATAAAAAGATCCGCCGATCCGGCGCGTTCCGTCAGAATGTCGGTCGGCTCCCCCACAGTGACCTGTGTGCCGACCGTATAGCGATGGTTCATGAGCGAGGCAGCCAGGCCTTTCACCAGATCCTCGGCTGAACGCACGGCCATATCGGTCCAGTCTTGGAGTGGGAACAGGCTGAACGGATCGGTGGCCGGGATCGGGCGTACGACGCTCACGATCGTAAGGTCGACGGGATTTTTGAACGGATGGGCGAGGAGCCAGGCCTTGATTCGCGCGCCATCTTCCTGTCCCTCGATGGCAACGACCACGCGGTTGACCGGGCCTTCACGCTCCTTCACGATCAGCGTCGAGCAGTTCGCATGCAGCGCGACTCGATGGGAGACGCTGCCCAATACAAATTCGCCGACGCGTCCTCGTCCTCTGGCGCCGATCACGATCAATTCCGCTCCGGTATCCCGGGCCTTGTCCAGGATCAGCGAGGCTGGTTTGGCAAACTCACAGACGCGCGTGATCGAGAGGCTCTCGGAAGGCAACAGGGTGGTGGTGTGATCCAACAATTGCTGCCCTGCCTTCTCCATCGCCTTCCGGAAGTCGTCATACCCCTGCATGTTGCTCATGTCTGCGACGAGCGGATACTGAAACATGCCCAGGTCGATGCCGTGCACCAAGACGACCTCCTGCAGGTCGTATAGATACGAGACCTCGCGAACCGCCGCGAACGCCTGTTCCGACCAGTCGAGTGCGATCAGGACACGCATAGGACTCCTTTTCCTAAAACAACGGATGCGGTGACGTGCCGAACGGCATGATTCGCGGAGAATCGCCGACATTGCCGCGAATGCGCCACTGCCCGTCTTCGAACGTCATGTAATGCACTTCCTCGTACCAACTGTCGATCGGCACGCGCAAGCCGCCGGTTTTTGACAGGCCCGACAGGCTGCCCGTGCAGGTTACCTCGATGATGGTCTTAGAACCGGACCCGACCTTGGTCAATCGAGAGAAGTGATGGGCGTTCGAGAGTTCCTGAAATTCATCGAACAGGTTGGTCCAGACCTTGCGCATATCGGCCTTTTTGAGTCCGTGATAATTGTATTGCTCGGAATAGAGGCTCATGACTCCATCCACATCGCGTGCCCGGAGCGCCTCGTCGGCTTGTTTGAACACTGCCAGGACATCAGTGAGCGTGGCTTGATCCAGGTCGGGCGTGGCTCCCGGACGTAGCTGCACCTCGGCCCCGGCCGGAGACAGCATCGTGATGCTCAACAGAAGCCCGCCCGCCACAAGACCCCTCAATCGACCGCCTATCCGCGTCCATTCACTCATGTCTGCTCCTGTTCGTTGGTCACGCAGCCGGAATCTCCAAGAGAAACAACTCGCCTTTCATCTGAGGATGCAGATCGCAATGAAACGTCAGATGCCCACTTCGTTCAGGAACGAAATGTACGGCTAAGGTCTTGCCTGGATCGATGTGAAATCCCTCGATGCCGGTGCCATAGGCGGCCAGCCCCTCGCCATGCGCACGTATTTTAAGGAGAGGCAGGGCCGATGACTGAAACCCATGGGCGACGATGTCCTGATTCCGGAGGATGATGACCGTGGGGACGCCGAAACGAATCGGCAGCGGGTGCGTGAGGATGAAATCGTAATTGCGCATGAGCAACTCGATTCGCTGCTCGCTCTGGGTTTGAGCAGGAGCCTCTTCTGCCGATTGGGACAGAGGCGGGATTGGAACGAACAGGAGGGCGAGCAAGATGATGGGGAACAGCCTGTGTCGCGGTTGCCTGGTGCGCGTCCGTATCACCATAACCCAACCCTCCTTCTAGCTGGTCCAGGTGACACGGACAAACTCCTCACCCTTCTCATAGTGGAGCGCCAACTCGCCGTGGTGGGCATGTTTCAGTGCTTCACCGATGCGTCGAGACAAGTGGGTATCGGTGGTGGAGACGACAAGCCCCTCCGGCTGGTCCTCAATCGTCATAATCCGGGCCAGCGGGTGCTCCTGTTTTTCCTTTGTCTCGGTATTGTGGATCACACCCATCACCTGATCGCGATGTTCGTCTTTGTAGGATCCTTTCAAGGTCACGAGCCCCTTGGGGTATTTGTCCTGGATGCGCAGACAAGCCGGGCAGACGATCTCATCGGCCCCTGCTGGTTTGGCTCCCCATGTCCAGCGACCCTTATGGTAGAGGGCGCCGCATGTTTTGCAGACCGTGGGCTCCTTCAGTTTGCCCGGCATCTTGTAGGAGTCGTGTTGATATTCTTGGACGAATCGGTCATGGCGCGCGCCGTGGCCGCCCTCTGTTTGTTTGCTCATTGGGACACTTCCCTTTCTGTGTCGGTTCCGCCGGTCTGCGGCTGGTTCAGCGATGGTTGCTTTTTGGTCAGGAACGCTTCTTCGGCCAAGTTGAGGTATTGCAACACCTCCCGGTCTTCGACCTGTTCGAAGTCCCGGTAGAAATTACCGACGGCATAGAATGGTTCCGGCACCCTCAGCACAATCAATTGGTCGACTAGGCTCCGAGCCTCCTGCACGGTCGTCCGTGGACCGACCGGGAGGGCTCCGATCACGCGACGCGGGTTTCCCTGGCGGGCGGTCGCCACCGAGGCAAAGAACGTCGCACCGGTCGCCAGGCCATCATCCACGAGAATCACCGTTCGATCCGTCAGATCGGGAAACGATCGTCCTTGCCGGTACAGAGCCACACGCCTGGCGACTTCTTTCTCCTGTACGCGAACGGCGGACTTAAGATCCCGATCCGAGAGCGACAGGCCTAAGAGGGCCTCGCGATTCCAGTAGACAGCCCCGGTCTCACTGACTGCACCCAGCGCGTATTCCGGATTCTCCGGCGCGCCGATTTTGCGGGTGATCAGCACGTCGAGCGGCAGGTGCAGGGCCAAACTCAATTGATAGGCCACCACGACTCCGCCGCGTGGAAGCGCGAGAAGGATGGCGTGAGGATCGTCCCGAAACGCCGTGAGTTTCTGCGCGAGGAGTTCGCCCGCCTCTTCACGGTTCTTGAACATACAATCGCACCCCGCTCATCGCCTCGTATGTCGCAACAGGCGATGGACACATGGCTAGAACAGTCCGCTGGTTACACCCACCCCGATCAAAAGCAGCGCCACCCCGATCATGAGAAGTATCAGCCACCAGTGATGATGAGATGAGGTCTCCGGGCGCCAATGGATTTCCCAGGGGATGTCCAAATATCGTGGATGCCGGAACATGGCGTACTCCTTTCGCTCAGGACACCTTCACCTCGATTGATTTCGGTTTCGCCTTCTCCGATTTCGGCAAATGCACCTTGAGGATGCCGTCTTTATACTCCGCACCCACCTTGCTGCCGTCGGCATCTTCCGGCAGCGTGAAGCTGCGCAGAAAGCTGCCATAGGCCCGTTCTACGCGGTGGTATTTTCTCTCCTTTTCTTCCTTCTCGTATTTCCGCTCGCCTGAAATCGACAAGACATTGTCCTGGACGGTGAGCTTGACGTCCTCTTTTTTGACCTCCGGCAGTTCGGCCTTGATCAGATACTCCTTCTCGTCTTCGGTAATGTCGACCAAGGGAGACCATTCGGCAACCGAGATGGCTTCCTTCTGACCCTCCGCCTTGGCCGGTGAACGACCCCAGAGCGCAGAGAGGCGTTTTTCTACATCTTCCAGCTCTCTCCACGGATTCCACTGTGTGCGAAACGGTTCCCAACGGGTAAGGCCACTCATGGTCATTCCTCCTCTAGGCTGTAATTGATGTACGAGTCGTTGTGTCCCTTCATCAGGACCTTCTTCAGGTGTCTGTGTTTCAGCGATGATGGACAACGTCTTGGACTTATTGCAGGCTGGATGCCAGGGCGGATTTTCACAGGCATTCCACTGAGAGGCGCGAAAGTTCACTCATTTAGGACCAAAGGACGAGCGGAGCCTTGGGCGGGTGATCCTCTGCTGGGGCGATACGGGACAGGGCCAGCTCGCGGCAATGTTGCCAATTACCTCATTGATTTCAATCGCGGCATGCTTAGTTTGTAGATGAAGGGAGGTGGAGCCAGGATAAGTTCAAAGTCCCCGCTTCCGTGCCGCGTAGGTGGGTTTCGGGGGTCGCGCCTGTGGCGGTTTCGGGATCAGTTCCGAAGGGGCGCGCTTCCATCTCGGTGCCAGTAAGAGGCACGGCTTCAAGGTGGAGCCTGAGGAATGGGAGGCGCGGGACATCCAGGCGTGGGTAACCCGCCGGGGTGTTCGGATGGGTCTCGCTCGGTCGGCAGGTCTGGTCTCCACACGGAAGCGGGTTACATATTCTCGATTACGCTGGCTTCGCTGATCGGGCAGCGAGACTCGGTGGGTTAGCTCAAACACGCCTTACGGAGCTTAATCAAGAACGCATCGGCCAGATCGGGGCGGGCTTGTTGTGAGCAGGCTGTCAGTCGACGAGTTGCTTCGTGCGCCCAATATTCTCCGAAGTCGATCACCTCGCCGACACGATAGTCACCGTCTTTGATCCTGCGCACCGTGTCACCGATGGGCGTGTCCGCGATCCTGACGTTAAAGGTCCCCCGTTCCAACAGTTCGCAGAGATTGAACAAGACCCGTAGGTACGTCGCTGCGTATTTGGCCGGCCGGCCATCTTTCTTCTCCAGCATTTTCTTGCGCTGGTTCTCGCAATAATTCATGAATGAATCATACGCGTTCCGGGCGGACCACAGTTGCGGGAAGAGTTGTCGGAGCTCCGCCCCCCAGTCATCCATCGTCACCACCGGGGCGACCAGCGTTTCCAGTACCAAGGGATGCCCCTGGAGCGTCAACTGGAGAAAGTGACCGACTTCCCAGGAGGTCTCGTCTTCTTCCTCCTTCATCATCCTCGTGCCTTGGTATTTGAAGCCGACACGAAACATCTCGACGGTGGGTATCACGAAGACGCTGCGAAAATCTTTGTCGCTCTCGGGGCCGGCCAGACCGTGGGCATGTGATCCGACGAGAACTTTTAAGATACAGGAGTGGGCCTGCGGCGATCGTGCCAGTGTCATGATCGTGGGGCGGAGAGTTGGGCGAGGCAACCGTTCAAGGTCATATATTGGGGATAGTCGGACTCCGGGATCTCAATCTGGAATTCCTTGTGCAATGCCACGACGAAGTTGAGGAAATCCATGGAGTCGAGATCGAGTTGATCGCGAAAACTGAGGTCCGGCCGAAGCGAGGTCAGATCTGCCTCGGGAGCGATGTCATTCAGCAAGCGGAGGACCAGATTCCGAGTGTTATTCAGAGCCTCTGTATTGCTCATAGTATATGGGGCTCCTGCAACAGGCGATCAATTTCGGCTAGAAACACTCCCCCACGATGACCATCACTGGCACGATGGTCGGCTGAGAGGGAGACCATGACGACCGGCCGTGGGACGACCTGGCCATTCGTCACCCAGGGACGTTCGACCAGTTTGCCGAATCCGACCAGGGCGACCTGGGGAGGATAAATCACTCCGAATACGATTTCCACCCCTTGCTCTCCGAGGCTGGTGACGGTGATTGTCGGGTCTGACATTTCGGAACTGCGCAAAGAGCCGGCACGCGCCCGCTTCACCAGGTCTTGAAAAGTTTTCATCAGGTCGCTGAGGCTGAGTTGGTCGGCGTCGTGCAAGGCAGGCGCAACCAGTCCGCCTTGACGGAGGGAAATGGCCGCGCCGATATGAATACCCTCGCTTCGCACCGCCGCACCGTCCTTCCACAGCGCATTGAACTCAGGAACCCGACGAAGTGCAAGTGCGACTGCCTTGATGAGGAGCACCCCATAGAGCAGGCGCTCTGTCATCGGACGCGCTTCATTCGCTTGCTTCAACCAGGTCACCGCCCGTCCCATGTCAATCGTGGTGCTGAGGTAATAATGGGGAATCTCGCGTTTGGACCGTGCCATGGCGGCGGCAATGGTCTGCCGCATGCGCGCCTGACGGTCGGCGACCCCTCCCGGTTTCGTAACTTCTGTGATAGCGCCGGCTCGCTCAATATCTTCCAAGGTGATGGCCCCGTCCGGACCAGTGCCCTGCAGGTGAGCCGGGTCGAGGCCTCGCTCGGCGGCCAATTTCCTGGCTGCGGGAGAAATGCGCAACCGGCCGGTCTGGGGCGGCGAAACGGGGGCCACCTCCACGCGGTGCACCGGAGTCGTGACGGCTGCCCGGCGTGCAGCTTCGTGTATCGGAGCGGTTGTGGGTTGACCGTCCTCGCGAATGACGGCCATGACGGTGCCGACCGGCACCTTGTCGCCCGGCTGCGTGAGCAAGCGTTCAATGGTTCCTGTGGTATGGGATTCGACCTCGATGGCCGCCTTCTCCGTATCCACTTCCGCGATGATCTCGCCCTTCGTCACACGATCCCCTGCCTGCTTCTTCCATTGCACCAGGGTACCTTCGGTCATGTCCGCGCCCAATGTGGGCATCACAAAGTCAGCCATTGGTCACCGGTAGGAAGGCAACAGGTAAAAGTAAAAAGTCCAAAGTGCAACAGGACGGGAATCGTTCTGACCACTGTTACCTTTGCACATTACTTTTTACTTCGCGGACACAGATCACGTGCTGTCTGCAGAACCGCCTCAACGCTCGGCAGCGCGGCATCCTCCAGATGTTTGGGATAAGGAATCGGGACTTCTTCGCTGCAGACCCGCGCGACCGGGGCATCCAAATCGTAAAAGGCTCCTTCCATAATACGAGCCGACACTTCCGCGGCAAAACTCCCCGTGCGCCAGGCTTCATCGATCACGACTGCGCGATGGGTGGTTCGCACGGACGCGAGGACGGTGTCGATATCGAGCGGGCGTAACACGCGCAGATCCACGACCTCTGCATCGATGCCGTCTTGAGCGAGACGCGTGGCCGCCGCCAGGGTTTTCCAGAGGTTGCCCCCGAAGGTGATGAGGCTCACATCCTTCCCGGGCCGGCGAACCACGGCGCGGGACAGATCGACGGCCGGAGGTCCGTCCTCCAATTCCCCTTCCATGGAGTACAGGTAGGCATGTTCAAAAATAAAAACGGGGTCTGGGTTCTTCAACGCTGTGAGCAGCATACCCCGCGCATCGGTCACGGTTGCGGGCGTCACGACCGTGATTCCCGGGATGTGGGCGTACCAACCCTCGAGACTATGGGAATGTTGGGCCGCCACCTGGCGACCGGCGCCGGTCGCCATGCGAACCACCAGGGGGATGCTGAACTGCCCGCCCGACATGTGCCGGAGGGTCGCTGCATTATTCAGGATTTGATCCAGCGCCAATAAGCTGAAATTGACGGTCATGACTTCCACGATCGGACGCAGTCCACCCAGCGCCGCGCCGATCCCTGCGCCGACGAATGTGCTTTCAGAAAGCGGCGTATCGCGAATGCGTTCCGGGCCGAACTCATCGAGAAACCCGTTGCTGCACGCATAGGTGCCGCCATATTTCCCGACGTCCTCTCCCATCAAAAACACTTTCGAGTCGCGCTGCAAGGCCTCGCGCAATCCCGCACGCACGGCTTCTCGGTAGGTGATCTTGGTCATGGCAACATGTCGCTCGCAGTTCGTATCGCGTGAAGCGTATCTCGTCGATGAGATGTTTCCTCATTCATCGACTTCCCTCTCTCGCGAACGACGCTTCAGGAATGACGCTTCACGATCTTTCGGTATACACATCCTTCTTCAGATCTTCGACCGGCTCCCAGGGGCCTGTTTCAGCGAAGGCGACGGCTTCCTCCACTTCGCTTGCAATGGCGGACTCCATTGTTTGCACATCGCCGTCGGATAGCAGCCCCGCTGTGCGAAGCGTCTGCTCGAGGGTGACGATCGGATCACGGCGTTTCCATTCGGCCACCTCGTCCTTCGTGCGATAGAGCTCGGCGTCATACATCGAGTGGGCGCGGAAGCGATAGGTTCGGTATTCCAGGAAATAGGGCCCGTCGCCGCGCCGCACGAAGTCGATGGCACGGCGGGTGGCCATCTCGACTGCGACCACATCCATGCCGTCGACGGTCTCCGCGGGAAGGTTATAGGACCGGGCCTTCGCCGCGATATCGGGCTGCGATTGATGCCGGGTCAGGGCGGTGCCCATCGCATAGAGATTGTTCTCACAGAGAAACAGCACCGGCAATTTCCACAGAGCGGCCAGGTTTAAGGCTTCATGAAACTCGCCTTCCGCCACGGCGCCGTCCCCGAAGTAGCAGGCGGTGACACGGGCGCGCCGCTCCATCTGATCCGCCAGGGCCAGGCCCACGGCTACCGGCAATCCGCCGCCGACGATGGCGAGGCCGCCGAAGAACCGGCGCGACGCATCGAAGAAGTGCATCGACCCCCCCCGGCCGCGCGCGCAGCCGTTGGCCTTCCCGTACAATTCGGCCATCAGTGCGCCCATCGACGTTCCGCGGACTAAGGCGTGGCCATGCTCCCGATAGGTGGCGACGATCGCGTCCTCTGGTACGAATAAGGGGATGGAACCAACCGCGACCGCTTCCTCACCGATATAGAGATGGAGAAACCCCCGAATTTTTCCCAACTGATAGAGTTCCGCCGCCCGCTCCTCGAAACGGCGAATCCGTATCATGTGACGCAGCCATGCATGGCCTTGCTCTCTCGTTACCGGGCCTGTCATGAACTTCCCTCCAATGTCGAGAGATCACCCTCGGGCAACCCGAGTTCGCGTGCCTTCAGCAGGCGGCGCAT
>JACQHN010000525.1 GCA_016199015.1 Nitrospira defluvii | reverse complement strand
GACGGCGGCCAGCGCTGGACGTCGCTACGCAGCGGGCTGGATGATGCCACGATCTCCTCCGTCGTCAACCAGTTTGTGTTTGACCCAGCCGATGACCAGCATCTCTTTCTGGCGACGACCATGGGCGTATTCGAATCGAAAAATGCCGGCGAGCGTTGGATCAAGCGGATGGAGGGGATGAAAGAAGTGTTGATGGTTGTGACCCTGGGCATGGACCCCACCAGGTCATCGGTACTGTACGCCGGCACGAGCGGCGGGGTGTACAAGTCGACCAATCAAGGGGCGCATTGGGTGCAAGTGAATAAGGGCCTGGTGCCGGCGGATATGGTCAAGACGTCGCGCGCGCTCAGTGTCACATCGGTGCAAGTCGATCCGTCTGCGCCGGAGACGGTCTATGCCGCGACGCTCGCCGGACTCTTCAAAACCACGGATGGTGCAGCTTCATGGGTGCGTGTCGGGGAGTCGCTGCCGGATCAAATGATCGTGGCGATGGTGCTTGATCGTGCACGAGCAGGTGTCCTCTATGTGGCCGCGCGGGATGGGATCCATCGAAGCGAGGATGGCGGGAAGACATGGGTAACGCTTAATGACGGGCTGTCGACCACCAACATTCGATCACTTGCGCAGAGTGCGACGGATCTCAGACTGTTCTACGCCGGAACCAATGGCAGTGGCCTGTACCGGAGTGTGGACGGGGGGGTCCATTGGGAGGCGCTTCCTTCGGTCTTCCCGAAAGAGTAGGTGGTCACAGGACTGGGGGTAAGAGGCTATCAGCGGGATTGGCTATTCAGGGATGAGTCGCCGATCGATGGGCCGACGCCCCGCATCTGCACTGACGACGAACTGTCCGCATTTTCAGAACCATTGATCTCAAATCCGAATGCATTCGGCAAGGTGGTGTCTTGCGTGTGGGGGCCGACTCGGTCCGGCAGGTTGCTTTCCTTGAGGTCCTCTCCCCTTCGTGGACGCAGCGATTCATTGACGTTGCTGTAGGGGGAGACCGTTGCTCCAATGTCGGCGCCGAAGCTCGGATTGAGGGAACGATTCAGATTCGTGTTTTCAATGTCTCCGCCGATCCTTGTCGGAATCGTCGTGTCTTGAATGTCCATACCTGTCGGAGCTGATCCCGGCGGTTTTCTCAGTCGAAGGTCATGAGTAATGGCCTCTCGTTCCTCATCGATGCGTCGTTCTTCCCTGGCACGCTGCTCATAGTCCAACGAGTCGAGTTTCTCGAACCGGTCGCCCAACTCCTTCAGTCGAGTTTTGATTTTCGTGAGGGTGTCGCGTGCGGTGGCGACGGTGCCGACGATTTCACTGAGCGTCCATTGGCGAGCAAAGGTGCCGAGTTTTGGCGATTGCCCAGGTCCGCCCCCCAGTCCATCAGCACCGCTCCCCACCCCGAAGCCCGCACTGTTGTAGATGCCCTTTTGTTGGACCGACATGAGAAGGTGATTGGACTGCTCTAAAAGCTCGTCGATTCGTTCGAGCGAATCAAAGTCACTGGCGCAGCAGTCGAGAAATTCACGGTACTCCCGTGCAAATTTCGATGCTTCATTCTGAATGTTGACAATTTTGAGAGGTTCTTTTTGCGTCGACTCATCGTGGCCGGACTGATCGGGTTTGTCCGGTTTCTTGGAGTCGCGCTCCGCATCGTACAGGGCTGTGCAGCCAGTGTCGGGGGTGGCGGTGATCTGCTTGTCGGCCTTACGATTCGGGCACCAATAGATCTTGCCGGGCTGGTTTAGTGGGTTGTCCGTTCTAAACTCGCCCGCTCGGGCAGCGGGCCAGGGCGCAACGACGAGCAGGCTGGTGAGCAGCGTCACCCCGGCACTGAGATGGTGAATGTGCGTCATACGCATCGTGGGTTTGATGATGCGCTTGGGATGAAATTGTGTCAATCAAAGCGGGAAATTGTGGTGCCTCGAGACGCCCGCTGTCGTTCGTTCCGCGACTTCAAACAATGGAATTTGGGAGGGCCGAGCCGGAGGTTGCATTTGCGCAACTACCAGACGAGATGGAACTGGCTGAACAGTCTTTGTCCCCTGTGGCCGCTGTGCCGATGGCACGTTGGGCCGAGTTTCACCTTCTTGCGCGGGATCTGGAAAAGTTCGAGCACGCCACGGCGCCTTTTCCGCGCATTACTCACGAGGAGGCCAGGTGCAAGAAGAACTTCTGGCGCCTGTCCAACGCGATCATCTTCCAGACGAGACATGCGATGGACTGGGGCAGTATACACAAACGATTCCCAGTCCCTGTTGATAATGTCTTCTCGCCCTCGTTACCGGGCGAGTGTCTACCTGTCTGGCTGCCATTTCGATCTGGTGGCAATGAAAGTCTCCATTCGGGCTGAATTTTGCCTCACATTTTTTTCGTTGGTGGGTGAGTTTCCCACAGCGTTATCCACAAATGTGGATAACTTTTAGGTCAGTTCGTGATCGACGGTGTGGCCTGTGAAACATGAACAATATTCTTGATAAATTGAGGCAAAATCTGTTGACAGCTATTTGGTTGGGTGTATACTCCAGCCAAATGGTGGGGTGAAGTGGGTGTAAATGGAGAAATGGATTCTACTCGCGATTCCCATGAGCCGGTTTTAGTCGAAGAGATCATGTTCTGGCTGCAGTGCAAACCAGGTGGAGTTTACGTGGACTGCACTCTCGGATATGCAGGGCTGGCTTCTCACATCCTCGATCGCACCGCTCCAGATGGCATCCTTGTGGGAATTGATCGCGATGCAGCGGCACTCGCGGAGTCGCGCATGCGCCTGGGAGGCGACAGCTCTCGCGTGCACCTGCAACATGGAAACTTTCGGGAGTTAAAAGCCCATGTCGCCGAGAGCGGAGTGCGGCACGTCGATGGCGTGATCTTCGATCTTGGCGTGTCATCCCCTCAGCTCGATCGCGTCGAGCGTGGATTTAGTTTTCGTGAAGATGGTCCCTTGGATATGCGCATGGATCAGAGTGAGGGATGCACTGCGGCGAACCTCGTTCGTGATCTGCCCGAAACGGAGCTGGCCGACCTGATCTACCACCTCGGTGAAGAGCGGTACTCACGGAGAATCGCCCGGGCGATTGTGCAGGCAAGAATGCAAGGTGCGATCGAGACCACCTGGAAATTAGCGGCTGTGGTGGAGCGTGCCGTGCCGGCCGCGTATCGGCATGGGCGGATTCATTGCGCCACCCGCACCTTTCAGGCGTTACGGATTGCAGTGAATCGGGAATTGGATGTGCTGGAGCCGGCGCTTCGGGATGCCGTGGACATTCTGGCGCCCGGCGGGCGTGTCTGTGCGGTCTCCTTTCATTCGCTTGAGGACAGGATAGTCAAGAATACGTTTCGGGCGCTGGCGAACGGCCCCGAGGCCTCACTGAGACTGTTGACAAAAAAGCCGATCATGGCTTCGGAAAACGAGCGTAGCCGAAACCCGCGGTCGCGGAGTGCAAAGTTGCGCGTCGCAGAGCGGATTTCCAAGGAGTGTATGCAATGAAAGCCGTTGCGTTTGCTGCGGTCACGTCGCTGGTATTGCTCTTTGTGTGGGAGCGGGTGGACATCGTTCGCATCGGTTATCAGATCGAACGGCTGAAGACGCAGAAGGTCACCCTTGAGCGTGAGCGCGACGAATTGCGCGTGAAGCTGTCGGGCTTCACGGCGCCTGAACGAATTGCCCGGTTAGCCACTGATAAGTTGGGGATGATGCAGCCGGAGAAGGGCCAAGTCGTCGTCATTAACATCGAGCCGGAGGCGCCGGTGAATCCGATTGCCGCGGAAGGCGAGATGCGGATTGCCAAAAATATCGTGACGCGGAGAGCGCGATAGTGACTGCCATGCCCTTTCGGGGTCGCCGTATTGTGGTGGCCTGCGGGCTCGGGGTGGCGTTCATCCTGGTCATAGTCCGTCTCGTGAATCTCCAAGTGCTGCAAGCTGCGGAATTGACGGTGAAGGCGGATCGGCAACATCAGAAGAACGTGACGCTGGAGGGTGCGCGAGGCACGATCTACGATCGAAATAGCAAGGTCTTGGCGATGAACATGGACGTCCCGTCCGTGTTCGGGGTGCCGACATCCCTTGGGAATCCTGGTCTGACGGCACGGAACCTCTCGCCGATTTTGCATGTGAAGGCGACGGAGATCGAGAAGAAGCTCAAGCAGGGAAAACATTTTGTGTGGCTGGCGAGAAAGCTGGAACCCGAACAAGGCCGACGGCTCGAACGGCTGTCCCTCGACGGTGTCGGGGTCGTCATGGAAGGCCGCCGATTCTATCCCAAGGGGCCGT
>JACQHN010000507.1 GCA_016199015.1 Nitrospira defluvii | reverse complement strand
GTGCTGCACGTGCTTGAGGCCGGAGCCAATCTTCCCCGGATCAATCTGGCGGATCCAGTCGCTGCCATCAAACACGTGTCTCGGGATGTTCAGGTGAAGGAGACCGTGAAGTTGGTCGACGGGACCGCGACGACCGCGATCGCGGTCCAGCGAGCCTACCTGAAGGCTGCTCAGGAGTTTTATGCCTGTCATGAACTCGACCAAGTGACAAAAGATGTGCTGGTGCGATGGGAAGATGTGCTTGATCGGTTGGAACGGGATCCTCGCTTGTTGGTGCGGGAGTTGGATTGGGTGGCCAAGCGCTATTTGATCGAATCGTATATGGAGCGCAAGTCGTGCGGGTGGGACGATCCGCGCGTGCGGTTGATGGATCTCCAATATCACGACATCCGGCCAGACAAGGGGTTGTACTATACGCTGGAACGCAGCAATAGAATCGAGCGCGTGGTTCTCGACCATGAGATCGCACGAGCGGAGTTCACTCCGCCGGTTGGAACGCGGGCCTATTTTCGAGGCCAGTGCGTCAAGAAATACCCGAATGCCGTCTACGGGGCAAGTTGGACGTCGGTGTTGTTCGATATCGGGCAGAACAAGATCAAGAGAATTCCCCTGATGGAACCTTTACGCGGGACCGAAGCGCTGACTGGAGAACTCTTGGCCCAGGCGGAGACGGCGTCCGCGCTGCTCGACAAACTGTCGACTTAGTCACGACGTTCGTATGAAAAACAGTTCGTTCCTTCCACATCACGAGGGGTCTAGTTTTTTTGACTTCCTCGCCAGGCACTATCCAGAATTGACGCCCTGTCTGAACGATATCGGTGCACAGCCGGTGGCCATGCCCCAGGATGTGAGTCGGCCCGGAATGATGTCGGTCCCGCATGGGACCACGGTCTTGGCCTTAAAGTACCGTGACGGAGCCATTATTGCCGGGGACCGCCGAGCTACCGAAGGGTTTCAGATCGCTGACCGGCGAATTGAAAAGGTCTTCCGCATCGACGACTATTCCGCCATGGCGATCGCCGGAGCAGCCGGACCTTGTATTGAGATGGCTAAGCTGTTTCAGACCGAACTTGAACATTACGAAAAGCTAGAGGGCGTGCAGCTTTCCTGCGAGGGCAAGGCGAATAAGCTGGGACAGATGGTGAAGGCCAATCTGCCGATGGTGTTCCAAGGATTGGTCGTGATGCCTCTCTATGTCGGCTACGATCTGAAGCGGAAAGAAGGTCGAATTTTTAAGTACGATATCACGGGGGGCCGCTACGAAGAGTCCGACCACCATTCGATTGGGTCCGGCGGAAAAGATGCCCGCAACACGATGCGCGAGCATTACCACTCGGGGCTTCCTGAAGAGGAGGCGCTTCGCGTCGGACTCCTGGCGCTCTACAATGCGGCGGATGAAGATGTGGGAACCGGGGGACCTGATTTGGTTCGGGGCATTTATCCAACGGCGAAAATTGTCAGCCACGACGGTATTACTGATGTTCCTGAGGAACGAGTCCGTGCCCTGTACGAAACCATGATTGCGCAGCGAAGGAGAACCTAGTCGATGCCGTTGCCCTATTACGTTTCGCCTGAACAGATGATGCAGGATAAGGCGGAGTATGCGAAGAAGGGCATCGCGAAGGGGCGCTCGATCATTGCCCTTGAATATAGCGACGGCATTCTGCTGGCGGCGGATAATCCCAGCTCTTCGTTGCACAAAGTTTCCGAGGTATACGATCGCATTGCGTTTGCCGGGGCCGGCAAGTATAGCGAGTTCGAACATCTCCGGAAGGCGGGCATTCGTCATGCGGACCTGACCGGCTACATGTACAGCCGCGAAGACGTCAGTGCGCGGACGCTGTCCAATGCCTATTCGCAGAGCTTGGGGACGGCTTTCAGCACGGATGTCAAACCGCTGGAAGTGGAAATCCTCGTGGTGCAAGTTGCTGCAAACGGCCAGGCGAGTGAGATCTATCGCATCTCATTTGACGGAAGCATCGTCGATGAGAAAAGTTTTGCCGTCATTGGGGGACGGTCGGAAGCCGTTCAGCAGTATTTGCGGGAACATGCCACGACCCAGCCTGCCACGCTCAAGGAGAGTCTGAAGCGCTGTCTTGCCGCCTTGGAGCAGGTCGCCGGTCAAAAAATCCCCTCTGAGAACCTCGAAGTGGCCGTGCTGGACAGAAACCGTCTGGGCCGGAAGTTCAAACGATTGAGCAGCACCGACATTTCCCAACTCTTCGCCTAACCGCCGATCAACCCGTCTTCACCACTGCCGATTCGTCGCATGCAGAACATGACGGCTGCAGTGGCTCCCTGTTTCATGCTCAGTGCGCAATCAGAGGCGTCTGTTGAAGCCTCACGCGTCACGGTGTATCCTGGATACTGATGGTTTCGAGGGACCACGCACCCATGCAACAACGTATTTTCGGCCTGGAGAACGAATACGGACTGATCTTCTCCCCGAACGGGAAGATTTATCTCCCGATGGAGAAAGTCCTGGGGTATATCTTCGAAGGGTTGATTCCCAACAGTTGGCCATCCAACGCGTTTCTCGTCAACGGGGCGCGATTTTACCAAGATACGGGCTGCCATCCCGAGTACTCCACGCCGGAGTGCGACAACATCCTTGACCTGGTCATTCATGACAAGGCCGGTGAGCGCCTGTTGGAAGCCTGTTTGCCGGCGGCGGAAGAGCGGTTGCGGGAGGAAGGCCTGGCGGGCGAAATCTACATTTTCAAGAATAACACCGATTCGCTCGGCAATACCTACGGTTGCCATGAAAATTACCTGATGCGTCGGGATGTCGATTTCTGGAAGGTCACCGAACAGCTCATTCCGTTTTTTGTGACGCGGCAAATCTATTCCGGTGCCGGGAAAGTGTTGAAAGTCTCGGGTAAGCCGCAATACTTCATTTCGCAGCGTGCGCAGCATATTCATGAAAAGACCTCCTCCTCGACGACCTCGTCTCGGAGTATCATCAACACCCGCGACGAGCCCCACGCCGATGCAGAAAAATATCGGCGGCTTCACATCATTGTGGGCGACTCCAATATGTCGGAGTATGCGACGTATTTGAAAGTCGGCACGGCCACGTTGGTACTCTCGATGATCGAGGCCGGGTATTCGGTCAGCGGGATGGAACTCGAAGATCCTGTGAAAGCCATCCGTGAAATTTCCCGCGATCCGACCCTCAACAAGAAGGTCAAGCTGGATGACGGCCGGCAGATGACTGCCATCGAGATCCAGCGGGTCTATGTCAAGCGCGCGAAAGAGTTTCTGGCGGAGCAAGAGCACGATCCGGTGCTGGACGATGTCTGGGAGAAGTGGGTGTCGGTGTTGGAT
>JACQHN010000506.1 GCA_016199015.1 Nitrospira defluvii | reverse complement strand
GCCACCGCATCGCAGCGGCAATTGCGGGACCTGCTTGAAGAATTCAAGCGGGCGTACGAAGGGCAAGACTTTGAGAGCTTGGAACGGCTGTCCGAGATGGGGAATGACCGCCTGAGTTTTCTGCACACCATGTTCAGTAACTACCGGACCATCAAGGTCTCCATCCAGAACCTCACCGTCAAAGACCAAGAGGCTTCGGCGACAATCATTCATGACGTTCTCGTCAACAAGAACGGCGACATGGTGATGCCAAGCCCGATTCTAAGATCGGCGCGGATCAAGATCCGCAAAACGGGGGATCAATGGACAAAGATCGTATGGTAGCAACTCACTTACTAGCTCGACCTTGCTCAGCGAAGGGGTTCTGAAAGTCGAATCCAAAAAGCTGCGGGTTCTCAGCAATTACAGCGGCGGAAAAAATGTAAAACACATAGTCATACGTTTCTTGAGGAATCTTGTACTGCTTCAACAACTGCCAAAAGTTTCGCTCCCTCGGATTGTTCGGCATCTTTCGAATAATGTTGATGACATTCCCCTCCCCCCAATTATAAGAAGCAATGACGAGCAATCCCGATGCCTGGGCATCGGTATTGTAGATTCGCCTGATATATTTTGCTGCAGCCTTCGTGGCTTTTTGAAAATGAAAGCGCTCATCTTGCGGATCGTATTTTGCCACGTTTTTCAGCGGTCCGGGTTTCAATCCATACTGTTCAGCGGTTTGCGGAATAAATTGCCAAATTCCTTTGGCATATCCCATTCGAGTAAGAGGTCCCACTGCCTTCGAGTCAAACCCACTCTCCTGGACCGCCAAATAAAAAAATTGCGGAGGCAGGTTCTTTGTCCACATCTCATTGGCAACCGTCGGAATGAGCCCGTTATCCCGAGCACGCTTGATGGCGTTCTGCAGCCGTTCCGTAGATTTCCAACGACGGATATATTTCTTCACCTCGGAGAGAAAATCCCGCGGCATGGCCACTTCGCACTCGCCGAATAGCCGCGCCATCCGAAACACGAGACGATCCTGTTCGCTCATGCCCTCATAAATATCCAGCTCGGTGAGAAAGCGATCGTATTGCGCCTCCAACTCCCGGAGCTTCTGGCGTTTCGTCAGAATTCTCTCCATCAGGTCTTTACGTTTGGTTTCGGCCACGACCTCTTCGAGCTCGGAGACCTGAATTTCCACCTGCTTCATGGTGTAGAACATCTCTCCTGCGGTTCTTGTCATCTGATCGACCCGGGCCCTCTGGTACCATGCGTATCCCACGGCGCAGACCAGTAGGATAACAACCACTCCAACGGCCACACGATACCGACGCCTCTGTTGTCGCTCACGGCGCTTGGCGGCTGCACGGTAGCGACGGGCCTCCTCGGTCTCTTCAACAGTATCCCCTCGTTTCCAGCGATCAACAATTTCTGTCACCGACGGCAGTTCCGCGCCCTCATGAGCCGCTTCAGCCGGCTGATCAGAAAAAACGATCTCATCGCTAACCGCGAGCCAGACGACCGGTCCCCCTAATCCCAGTTCCACAGTCACGGCCTCTCGCAGCGGCACTCGAGTGACGTGACGGCCGTTGACATACAAGCCGTGAGTGCTCTGCTGATCTACAAGCCACCACTGGTTGGCTTCAAATCGCACCTCCGCATGAACGCGGCTGACGACTCGCTCAGGCACCACCACCTGGCAGTCAGCCGATCGCCCAATCCGGAAGGTATGCGTAAAGCGCTGCTCGCCGCTCCACGTCGTGCCCACGCGGACCCGTATGCGAACCGGCGGTGGCGTTTTGAGAGCGGCTGTTAAATCGTCAGACATGTCGGGTGGGTAAGAGGCATGTGATCCGCGGGCATCTTACTGGTCGACCGAGCAGGGGGCAAGAGCTTGAGAGGACAGAAAGACCTAGCCCGCATTATTCACGAGAGTTCGTGACGAAACCGCGGAGACGCCTCGCGAGACGGGCGCGCGGAGCCGCGAGAGCCCGAGGCATACTTGAGACAGTATGTCGAAGGAGCAAGCGGCGAGCCCGCCCGCCTGGTCGCTTCCAACTCGCAGCCAGGCTCGTCGCAGCGGCGTATCGGCGGTTGCGGTAGAAGTCATCGTGATAATGCGGGCTAGGCAAGCACATGCTGAAGTTGAACGCGCATGGGATCTTCGAAGTTCTCGATCGATTCGGGAGAAATCAGCTCCACGAAAGCAGGAACACCGGAAAAGCCGGTCGCCATGAGCAGCACCTCATCTGCGGGACGGAACGATGTGAGGGGAGCATGGATGGTCACGAAGGACAAGGCCCCTAAACCGGGCAACGGTTTCATGTCAACTTGGTAACGCAACGCCGCCAAAAGCTGGACCAAGTTTGACTGGCTTTTCATGAGGAACTGCATCACCAGCGCGTTGATGACGAATTGCCGCAAGGCCTCAGTCTTCCGCTCCATCCGGCTCTCCAGCATCGAATGCACCTGGGAGAGCGTCAGCCCTGACTCGTAACTCAAAACCCATTGCACGGGTGAGGTAATCGTCAGCCGCCTGGAGTCTCGCACAGACGTTGCCGTATACGTATATTCCCACTGGAAGATCGCCGGCTGGCTATCGAGTTGTGCGAGGACGGCATCCGGAAATTCGAGCGGCAACCCGAACGGAGTGTGGCTCCCTTCGCGATAGAGATCTTTCAACCGCGTCAGGGCAAGATCGGAACCGTTGACATCCTCACGTGACCCGACATGCCGGCCCAACAGGCGTCGCGGCGCCAGTAACGGTTTGAGGGTGTCGATGTAGGTGCGGAGATGGCTGCCTAAGATCTGAGAGACGGCCTCGGTTTTTTCACGAAGGGCTGCCACATCCCCTATAGTCAGCGCCTGTCCTGTCTTGGACGCGTCCATCGGCATCACCTCACGATCGCGGCGCCATTATCTTGTGCTCCCGGAGAAAAATCAAGGGAAGGCTCATGAATACTGACGAAGAACATCCCGTTCCTACCGAAAGTCCTAGGAGCCTGTCCGAGTAATCGTCCGACGAGCCATTGAAGCCGTTTTCTTCGAAGATGGTCCGATGGCCTCGTCAGGGACTTGGTGATACCCGCAGGGAGCGTGGAGGCTTCACCGTGGAATCGTGCCGTGCCCGTGCCCTTACCCGGTGATGGCCTTTGCCAGCTTCAAGAGATTATGAGCGAGGCACACCAGGCTCCACTCCTGTGTCACCTTCTCGATCCCGCGCAGTAGCACCTGCCGAAACCCGCGCGCCTGTTTGATCTGGCCGAAGACAGGCTCCACCGTCTGTTTACGCAACCGATAGCGACTGCGATGACCACCCCGTCGGAGCGTCACCTGCATGGCTCGGGTGCGAGTCCCGACCGGTGCCTGACAGCTTCCACCAGCCGAGGCCTGCCCGTGTTGTTGCCGGCCCGTGGCGACGTAGTCCTTGATATGCCGACGATTCAGTTCCCGGAAGTTGGCTTCCGAGCAGTAGCCGGCATCGGCCGACAACTCCCGTGCCTGCCTGCCAGTTTGCTGTTTGATCTGGGCCACCATCGGAGCGAGTTGCTGCCGGTCGTTGGCCGCCGCCGTCACTCGGTGCGCCACGATAATCTGGCTGGCCGCATCCACCGCCGCCTGCGCGTTATAACCCTGCATGAACCCATCCGCCGTCTTCATGATCCGGCTGTCGGGATCGGTGAAATTGCGCTGAGCCCTGTCCCGAGGGACGCCTGGCGGGTGTAAGGGCGAGCGGCCGTGCTGAGGCCGGGCCTTGGCGTCGCCCGCAAGAGGCGTACGCGTGGCCTCCGTCCGAGCCTCCGCCTCCAAAGCGGCTTTGGCCTGCCGGATCTTCTCTAGCCGCGCCTGCTTATTCGCCACCCATGCCGGCAGTTCGTCTCCTCGACGGTCCCGCCCCACCTCCGCATCCTCTTGCGCGTCGAGGGCCGTCGCCTTC
>JACQHN010000079.1 GCA_016199015.1 Nitrospira defluvii | reverse complement strand
GTTGTAGTAGAAGTCTTCGTGAATAATGCGGGCTAGCACCAAACGATACGCTTTTCACCCTGGAAAAGCACCGCCTTTGGTGGTGGAAGCAGCGGGGGGTAAGGGCACAGCCTGTCTATCCGGTTTTTCTAGTTCATCTGGTTTGTCTTGTTTATTTCGTTGCTTAAACCAGAGAAATCAAATTAACCAAACGAACCAGGACAGAACAGTATTGGGTCTTGCAATCCTACATCGAGCCAGACGGTTTAACTCACCCTAGCTCCTCAGCACTTCGAACTATCGTTCCGGCAGGCTTCGACGCGATCGGTGAACCCGGAACTGCGACGGTAGCACGGGAGCATATGGCCTATAGCTGATGGTAGGAAACAAGAGCCGATGGCGAATGGCTTATGGCCTATAGCACGAGGGAAATGAGTAGCGCTTCATGCTTCATGAAAGACGAACGGCGAGAGACATGATGCCTCGCCGGTTTTCGCTGTTACTACGCCCTCAGGCTGCACTGCGGACCTTCACGGTGAGACGTACTTGTGCTCCAAGCCGAGCCAGCATGTCGATCAACGCATCCGTACTGAACAAGTCGATACGCCCCCGGAGGAGATCGCTGACGCGAGGCTGAGTCACGCTGAGCAGCTTGGCCGCTGTTCTCTGTTTGAGGCGGCGGGACGCGATGAGCTTCTGCACCTGGATCATGAGGTCCGCTCGGACCAGCAGATGCTCAGCCTCCTCGCGGCGAAAGCCGAGGTCACGGAACACATTCCCGGTGGACGGTGTGATCTTCAGTTTCATCATTCGTCTCCCCTTGTCCACTTACCGTTCGCGACGCACAACCAAATCCTGATACCGTTGTCTGGCAAGTTCCACGTCTCGCTGCAATGTTTTTCTTGTCCGTTTCTCGAAGGCATGAAGCACATAAATCGCTTCCGCGAACTTGGCAACGTAGCACACGCGATGTTCCACCGCAGTATGAATTCTGATCTCACGGACGCCTAGACCAATGCTCGGCATCGGTTTCCAGTCCAACGGCTCCAGCCCCTGCTGTACCAGCCGAAGCTGAAATCCCGCGAACCGCCTGGCATCCTGCGGGAATGCCTGCATGTCATTCCGCGAGGACCCGAGCCACAGGATTGTTTTCTCGGTCACGACGTCAATATGCAAGTTTTAGTATAAGTCTGTCAAGCAGAAGAACTGTCTTCTTGAACCTATGTGCGCCACACGAGCAAGGTCCCATCTTGTGTGCCAGCATCACGGGACGGTCTGACTTCTCCAACCTCATCCGATCTTCAGCACTTGAGGAAGATCGAGTGAGAAGATCCAGGGTCATGTCTTGCAATCCAATACAAGCCAGATGGTATTAAACACCGAGGCAGGTTCTTCTGTTCGGCCTTATTTTCATGACTCAGTTCTCCCTTTCCTCCACGCCCCAACTTGTGACCAGCACCTCCCTGCCCTTCGCTGAGCGGAGATGTTCGGCGACCCGCAAGCCGATCAACGCCGTTCCCATTTCTTCAGGAGAATGCTCGTCAAGAAGTTCGGTCGAGACTACCGCATCACGTAGCCCGCCGACGTCATCGGTTTCGATCCGAAACACCTGCGCCATTCTTCCGGCATCGTACGAATCACGAATCGAGGCGCCGGGGAACTCTTGCTGAAAATATCCACGCGCCGCCGCCAGCTTTTTCAGTTCATCTTCGGTATTCGCATCCGGTCCCCATGCCATCGCCTACACTCCTCCCATCGTCAAAATTTGCATCTGGAACAGCCTTCTACAGCAATTCTCGCGCCCATTCCTGTTCCGCCTTTGTGTTTGACTCGCCCCTGTTTCTAATTATGAAAAATCAACGAGGCATTTTATTGTTCTTCACGAACCGCGTCCATCCCCTGAGTAGCCTCCGTCCACACTTTCCCCATCTCCCGCGAATACCCAGCTCCTCCTCAAGGAGTAGCCGCACTGGCCTTCACGCGGTTGGAACGGGCAAGCTTGATGTGGCAGGCGACCACATCCACGATGCGAAGAATATATCCAATGGGAGAATCAGCACAAATAGCTCTGACTCAAGTGTTGGAAGAATTAGATTGTCGTACGCTGCTTCCACACCGTTGGATCGCACCTGGCGTGAAAGCATGCCAATACCGTGACGGCATTGCCCTCGATCAGATAAAAGATGGCTATAGGGAAAACGGCGCAACAGTGCCCGTCTGATGTCCCGATACACAACCGGATGGCTTTCAGGTAATCGCTGAATGGTTGCGAGGCAGGAATCAACGGCCCGAAGAAACTCGTCTCCCAGCCCAAGACCACGTTCCCGATACCAGTCCCGAGCTTCCATGAGGTCGGATTCAGCTTCAGGTCGGAAGCCTATCTGAACCGTCATCCCTTTTCGCCCAGCTTGGCGCGGATCTCATCCCAGGATCGTGTCGCGGCGGTGTTCGTCGCGTGCGCATCGCGGCGACGATCGAGTTCCTGCTTCTGGGCGTCTGTGACCGGCAAGCTTTCTGGGGATGCAACAATACTGTCCCAGATATCCTCGGCGAGCTGTACGCGTTCGGCCACGCTTAACTGAAGAATCTCTTTGAACGCGAGAGGAGACATGCCGGTATTCTCTACTTTCCCCCCCGACGTGGCAAGCGGTCTGCGTTGTGACGACGAGCACCTAATATAAATGGTCCCTCCGAGCTTGCTTCTTTCCCTCTCTCCAGGAATGACACCCATGCTGGTCCCCCTGCTCGAGTCCAACGAGGGCTTTCCGCTTCCTACTCTGCAAGGTCACACCTTCTCACCCAAGGGAGTAGCCGAGCTGTCCTTCACTGCGCGCATCGGACGAGCACAGTTTCATCGTGCGCGTTCTGCGAGCAAG
>JACQHN010000516.1 GCA_016199015.1 Nitrospira defluvii | reverse complement strand
TGTTCGGGCACGAGCGCGGCTCGTTCAGTGGGGCCACGGCCATGAAGCGTGGTCAGTTCGAACAGGCCGACAGCGGTACCTTGTTCCTGGATGAAATCGCGGATATGAGCTTGAGTACGCAGGCCAAGGTCTTGCGAGCCCTTCAAGAGCAGCAGTTCACGCGGGTCGGCGGAACCAAACTGATCAAGGTGGACGTGCGGGTGTTGGCGGCTTCTAACAAAGATCTCTTGAAGGAAATTGACAAGGGCACGTTTCGGGAGGACCTTTTTTACCGCCTGAATGTGGTGCCGATCGTGGTGCCGACGTTGAGAGACCGTCGCGAAGATATCCCGCTGCTCGTGAAGCATTTCCTGCATGTGCATGCCGAAGAACAAGGGCTGAAGATCAAGCAGGTGTCGCCGGAGGCCATGGAGGTCTTCATGCAGTATGAGTGGCCGGGCAATATTCGGGAATTGCGCAACTTGATCGAACGACTCATGATCATGGTGCCAGGTTCCGTGATCGAGGCCTCGCATGCGTCGGTGGCGCTGCAAGTGCGTCCCAATCTGTCGGTGCCGCAACCGGCCATGGGGGGAGCTCAGCCGGCCAATACGCTGCTGACCAGGCACTATGACTCTCTTCGTGATGCCCGCAATGCCTTCGAGAAGGAGTTCATTGCCCGCAAACTGCGCGAGCACCATTGGAATATTTCCCGCACGGCCGAAGACCTCCAGATCGAGCGCAGCCACCTGCATCGGAAGATCAAACTGCTTGATGTCGAGATGCGCCCGGAAAGTTAGGCAGGGTGCTGAAAACTGCCGCCAGCTGCGTTCTCAGTCGCGACTCTCCCTGCGACGTACCCCTGAGGGTACGCCTCACTCGCGTCGCTCCTTGCGGCCTTGCTGGACGACCGTTTTGAGCACCCTGCCCATATCAACACACTGCTGGCGACAGTCACGTTTCAATCGCATGCTTATCGTGGTGCAGAATAAGAGTCGAGCGCCGATGGGTCTTAAGACGGAGGAACAGCCGAGCGGAGTGCCTCTCTGAAACCGCCTGCCGCTGTTGACCAACCATCTCTCCCATCGCTAAGATGCCACCCCAATGACTACCTATCGTGATGCCGGGGTCGATATCGATGCCGGCGATGAATTCGTCGAGCGGATCAAGCCCCATGTGCGGGCGACGTTTCGTCCTGAAGTCCTGACCGATTTGGGCGGGTTCGGGGGACTGTTCCGATTTCAGGCCAATCGGTACCAGGATCCGGTCCTTGTATCGGGGACCGATGGTGTCGGAACCAAGCTCAAGATTGCCTTCCTCATGAATAAGCACGACACGGTCGGGATCGATCTGGTGGCGATGTGTGTCAATGATATCGCTGTCAGCGGTGCGGAGCCGCTGTTTTTTCTCGATTACTTCGCGACCGGGAAACTGTCGCTAAACACGGCGGAAGCCGTCGTGCGTGGGATTTCCGACGGCTGTCGCCAAGCAGGCTGTGCCTTAATCGGTGGAGAAACCGCCGAGATGCCCTCGTTCTACGCGGAAGGGGAGTACGATCTGGCCGGTTTCGCCGTTGGGGTGGTCGACCGTCCCAAGATGATCGATGGGCGAAAGATCGTGCCGGGCGACGCCGTCATTGGGCTCGCTTCGACCGGCGTCCATAGCAACGGGTTTTCGTTGGTGCGTAAGGTGCTTTTTGAACGGAGTAGGCTGACGGTCGACAGTGTCGTGCCGGAATTGGGCGGGGTACTGGGTGAGACCCTGCTGACCCCCACGCGTATTTATGCCAAGCAGGTTCTGGCGCTGGCCGAAGCCTGTCCGATCAAGGGGATTGCGCATATTACGGGCGGCGGAATCACGGACAACCTGCCGCGCGTCTTTCCGGCTCGCTGCGGGGCGCGTATCCGCCGCGGGTCGTGGCCGGTGTTGCCGATTTTCCAGGCGATTCAGGATCGCGGGGCGGTCGCGCTGGACGAAATGTATCGTGTGTTCAATATGGGCATCGGATTGATTCTGGTCGTCGCTCCCGAACATGCCGACCTGGTCATGGCCAAGGCCGTGGAATTAGGCGATCGAGCCTATCATCTCGGTGAGATGGTGGCGCAGCCGATTGACGAGGGTGTGGTAGAGTATGTCGGATAGGCCGTCGCAACTGGTGCGACTCGGCGTGTTGCTCTCAGGCCGAGGGTCAAACCTCCAGGCGATCATCGACGCGATTGAGGCAGGAACCCTCTCGGCTGAGATCGCGGTGGTCCTTAGCAATAAACAGGATGCCGGTGGGCTTGATCGAGCACGGAAGCATGGCGCGCCAGCCGTGTGGCTGGATCCGAAGCCATTCGCCGGCCGACCGGATAGTCGTGAGGCCTATGATCGTGCGGTGCTCGATGTGCTGCGGAAATATGAAGTGGACCTGGTGCTCTTAGCCGGGTATATGAAAATCGTGACGGCTGCGCTTGTGACCGCGTACGAGAACCGGATGATGAACATTCATCCGTCGTTGCTCCCCCCATTCCCCGGACTGGATGTGCAGAAAAAGGCGATTGAGCATGGATGCAAAATCGCCGGTTGCACGGTGCACTTTGTGACGGAAGGGGTGGACGAAGGCCCCATCATCGTCCAGGCTGCTGTGCCGATTCTGGAAGGGGATACCGCGGATGTCCTCGCAGCCCGAATCCTTGTGGAGGAACACCGGGTCTATCCCCGTGCGATTCAACTGTACGCGGAGGGAAGGCTCCGGGTGGAGGGACGACGGGTGATGGTGGCGGAAGCAGGGCCGCCTGCGAGTGGGTTCCACAATCCCGCATAATGTCCCCGCGAGAATTGTAAGTTGGTATGGAGACCGGGGCGCTGGTTGTGTATAATGCCGCGTGAAGAGCGTGGGGGGCTAGCTCAGTTGGGAGAG
>JACQHN010000515.1 GCA_016199015.1 Nitrospira defluvii | reverse complement strand
GGTGCGGTTGGATACCCGCCGCGCTCCCCGACTCAAAGAACTTCCTTAGCCCTTTGTGTCGGAATGATTGGATCACATGCCAGGTATAGCAGGTTGCGCATCACGCAACAAGGCCTAACGTTTGACATGAGTGGCGGTCAGCCGTTGGACGTCCGCTCGATGGAAGGGTTAGGCCGCAGCCTCGTGGCCACCGCAGTAGATGCGGGCATGCGTTCAATGTGCCACAAGCCTGCGGCGACAGGAACCAAGCGGAGCACCTGTTCCGTTACTGCTTGTCCCAATACTGCACCTGCTTTCCGGCCGGCCCGTTGGGACCGGACACTGCGATATTGTTCTCGGTCTTTATTGTCTTGCCATCGGGCGAGAGTTCCGACTTCGAGATACCCGTCTGCTGCCCCTGGAACTTGACGACGGTGAAGGTGTGGTGGCTGTCGATCTTCCGGATCTCCATCGTTTGGCCTGATGGCTTGCCGTCCACTAGATTGGGAACCTCCTTGCCGTCGAGCGCTGTCTCGATCGTCATGACACTGGTGACGGCGGCGCCAGGCGCATCCGGGACGGGAATCCGGCAGGTAATTTTCCATCCGGCGCCCACTTCCTCCAAAGTCATCGTGAGTCGAAACTTCGTCGTGGGATCGCGCAGGACCCAAACCCCGCTCCACGGACTGGCCGCCCATAACTCGGTGCTCAGTGCGAGCAGAACAACGAAAAATGCGATGCGTTTCATTGAAACCCCCAGCATTAAGTCGAACCGGTGCAGTCATTCCAGGCAAACGCTGCGGAAGTACTGAGCTTCGCCGCCGCAAGTACGGCAAGCATCGGCCTGCATGGCGCTTGGCATGTCTTGTTGCAGCCTAATGGCCCGCGGAGGACCATCCGCGGAGCCGTTGAGTCGACGCGAAGCGTCGGCTCAACGCTTGCCATCAGTCGACGCGAAGCGTCGGCTCAACGCTTGCCATCAGCCGCCGCTTAACCCAGAGCGAAGCGGCAGGTTAAGCGGTCGGCTGGATGGCTTTGTTGGGCCAATCTTCTTCAACTGTGAATGATTGCCCAAGAGTCTTAAGGTGGCTGAAATCCCGCTTTTGTAGCTTGCCTCGAATTTCTTCAAATGTTCTAACTACCTCTTCGGCATAGAGCCTTTCTCCGCAGTGTAGACATACTTCAGCGGAAACTTTTACGGAAACCGTATTCCCGCCGCCCCGAAGAAGTTTTTCGACTTGCTTGGTTTCTAGCTCACCACCACATACAGGACATTTTTCAAATGGCTTCATTTGTTCACCCTCACTTTCCAGTCAATCCACCGTCCAGGATCTGGTCGATAGACTGTGATTAATACTGTCCATCGGTTTTCTGGATTATAGGCCCAAACACTATGTATTGGCTTCCCTGAGAAATTCTTGCCCATAATCAGACCGCTTGGATATGGCTTGTCATTGAGATAATCCTCAATGACTTCACCATGCATGACCGAGAAGTATATTTCTTCGAACGTCAGGCCGTCATCGAATGCTTCTTCGTCAGCATGATCGGTAATTCTCACGCGGTTATTCCGAATGGCGTCTATTATGTTTTCGATATCCATGTCTTCATTTTCCCGGCCTAACGCCGCGCATCAGGGGTGCCCATGGAGCACAGCGGAATGGGCGTCCCTTGCAGGCACTTGTTATGCGACTCATACACCGTGCTTTGCGATATATTCTTCATAAGTGGAAAAGGACTTATAACCATTGCCTTTATTTATTCTTGCTTGCCGTGTCTTGGCAATGCGCCCTTGAAGATATGTTATGACTTCGCCCGCCCGCTCTATCGGCAGTAGTTTCCACGGCGCCCCAAAGTTACCTTCGATGTTGCGTGAAATCGCTCCATAACTGAATTGGGTTTTCTGACCGAGATCAGAACCAGCAAACTCGTTATAGCGTTTTATCAGGTACTGTACATAACGACTCATGCTTTGATCAGCACCGATACTCCCTGGCGGCGTGTTCACTGACACTTTCTTGGCCGTGGTTTTTAAGTTGACGGTTTGCCCCTGAATCGCGCCGGGACTGTTTATTGCAACGTTACCAGAGTTGTTGGTGATTGAGACGCGCCTAAAATCATTAAGAAGGATCATGGCAAAGAATCGATCCTGATCAGTTTCTTTGCGCCCAACTAAATTCTCGTGAATTGACTTCATCTCTTGCAGAGCATCCGCGGTGTAAAGCTCTGGTTCTGAGTCAATAACCTTATGGTGGTGACGGCACAACAAAATCAGATTGGCGAACGCATGCCGCTCTTCCTCGGACTGTGAAGGGTCAAATCGAGGTCCCTCTATGTTTCTTGCCTTGATGTGGCAGATTTCTCCGGTAACAGTGCCTGAACTTTCAACGATTGAGAGCTTACACCTGGGGTACGCGCAGATGTTCCCTGATAGGGCGAACAACTGCTTGATCGTTTTTTCGGTGGGCTCAGCCACTACACCTCCCTAGACGCCTAACGCTCGAGCTAAGCCGCCAGCCGGCCGGAGCGGGTCGGCTTGAGCGAAGGGTTAGGCCGCATTTGCATGGCAATTCCGCCAACTTGGGTTTTGGCCTCTTTGCCTATGCCAGAACAGCTTCCACCACGCTTACAGCCGACTCGGTGGGCACGACGCGAGTGAGGCGGAAGCCGGCCTTACTTAGGAGGAGCCTGTATTCGGCTTCCGTGCGCTCCTGACCTCCAGGCACTACTAGCATCACCATGTCCAGAACCTTCCCCGGATGCGGTGTGTCGCCAGCGGGCAGCACCATCTCGACAATCAACAGTCGGCTGTCCAGCTTCATGGCCTTGCGACAATGGCCCAGTATGGTCAGGCACTGATCCTCGTTCCAGTCATGGATGACATGCGACAACAGATAGGCATCCCCCCCAGCAGGTACAGCCCTGAAGAAATCGCCGTCCTCGATGGTCACGCGCTTCTCGAGGCCGCGTTCCTTGAGCAATGCGGGCGCCTCGCTCACCACATGGGGCATATCGAACAACACGCCGCGAGGTCCAGCATGGCGGGCCAGGATCGCTGCCAGCATGTTGCCGGTAGCGCCGCCCACATCCACCACGGTTCCGAAGACGGAAAAATCGTAAGCAGTGGCGACAGTCGGCGGCTCGGCGCCGTGGAAGCCGACCATCGTCTGGCTGAACAGCGACGCGTCCTCAGGATGTTGACCGAGGTAATCGAAGATCGGCATTCCCATGGCCTTCTCGAAGCCGGTGCCACCTGTTTCAAGGGAATGCATGATGTTCTCGAACGCGCCTACGAACCAAGGGCTGCCGAGCGTGAGCAAGGTGGCGCGTGCTGAGCCGGGCGCACCGGCCCTGAGCGCCTCACCCAACGGCGTCAGGGTGAAACGCTGCGCGTCGCGCTCGGTGAGAACGCCCAGGCTGGCCAGTGTGCGCATCAGCCGGTGTAACGAGGGCGCATGTGTGTGCGTGGGGCCAGCCAGCTCGTCGGCGGTTCTGGGTCCGGCCGCAAGCTGGTCAGCCAACCCAAGCTTGGCTGCGGCGTAAAGCACCTTGGAAATCCAATAGGAAGTGCCCATCTGGATTAGTTGGGCGTGAGGCGGTGGTGCCTGGCCCGAATTCTGTTGATCGATGCTCATTTCATGCTCCTGTGATGTATTGGATGGTTAATGACGGGACGCGATAGTTGGCATTGTGAGCCCGCAGAACCGGTGGTAGGCGTTTCATGCGGCCTAACCAGCGGAGGACCATCCGCGGCTTGTTATCCAGCGGCACTTCATTCCAGACACTCAAACTCACGGCGGTAGCAGTAGAAATCCCATTTTGTCTTGTCCGCAAAAGTGTCGAACTCCTCTTGCCTTGGGCCAAGGCACAGGAGAAACTCACCCTGCAAAGGTCCCCATTTCTGAACGCATTTGGATGCTTCGGTTGCTAGGTCCGAATGCTCCCTGTCCGGGTAGAATACCGCCACCCTGAGCGCTACATCGTAGTGGAGAAGTTTCTTTACGGTGTAGAGACAGCTCCGCGTATCCGACGCGTTCTCGCATTCGAATACGGCAAGAAAGCAGAACTTGTCTCCTCTGTTCACGCCGTTGAAGGGTTCGTTGCTGGAAGCGTTGGCCTCCGGCACAAACCTGCCCTCATCATTGACTTCACATGACCATTCCAGGTCACACCGCAACTCCTCTTGGCCGCAACGGAAGCCGAGGTCATCTCCATATTTCCACAAAATACTACTCTCGCGGCAAAACCCATTCTTCCCAGTTCCCACGAGCAAGGCCGTTCTCAGTGTGGGAAACCGCGGTTTTCGCTCTTGACTTTCCCGTCTACTTTTCGACCAGTGGTCATGCAGTTTTTTCGCCTCCTTCGAGGCGAGGTATTCTTGCACGACACGCGCAAGAGTCGCAGCACAGACGCCTTTTGTTTCCAGAATACCTTGACCAACCTCAATAGTATTCATCATAGTCTCTCTTCATTATGTTGGAGCGGATAACGTAGAGTTAACGGGCGGCCTCGTCAGAGGCCGTCCCAGTTGAATGAAATGTTAGCCGCTCAGCCCCTGCTACGTTGTACGCCTTGAGCCACCACAACCGAACCGCGAACACTAACACCCACAAAGACAAGAGACCCGAGGATAAGCGCTCGTAGAGACCTGTGCTCGCTCTCAGTTCGGCGCTCCACGACATGAGCGCCAGAAGTACCAAACCCAAGCATCCAGAACCGATAGAGTACGCACTAAGGCCCCGGAGGCTTTGATATCGCCTGAATAAGATACCCCAAAGCACCGAGGCACCAATAAGCGCAAAAAAGCCCACGCCAGCCGATAAGCTGTGCAACTTTTGACTGAGCAAAAGTCTAGGCAGGGCACACCCAACCTCGCATGGAAACATGCCCGCGGCAATGCGCGCTATCCCATTTATGGCAAGCAGCATTGCCGCAAATGTGGCAAGCGGGCTACCTTTGAATGCAACATACAAGAATGCCGCAAACGCCATATGCATGAGCCCAGTAGGCACAAATGCGGCGTACCGCATAATGAACTCGGTAGAGCCGCCCCGCTCGCCAAGCTCGCTAATGTACTGCGTCAGGTGACTGTATTCCGGTCGTAGACTGCCGGAGACAAATATGGCCGATGCCCATAAGATAGGAGCCAGTATGCCGCATAAAATTCCAATCTTACGGAGCGTTACTTTCATAACAGCGGGACAATGCGTTTAGGCTGGCTAACGGCTCCGCGGATCAGCGGCGTCCGCGGATGTTAGCCAACAACTCGCAAAGAACGTCACGGATAAGACCAGCGAACAGTCTCCTGCTTCATTGGCGTATCTAGGTTTTGGAAGTAGCAGATGAAATCCACTCGGTCCTTTTGTTGTAGAACTCTTCGGATCTCGATTAGCCCGACAGGTCGGCTATCCCGACGGTACGCTTTGCACAAGCGGTGCAAATTTGTGATCGTATCGTCGGCTTGAGTTGGTCCTCCCTTGCGATCAGCCCTCGTTTGAACGATGGCCAAGCCGCACTGAGCATCCACTTCAAGCAGCTTCCGAAAGTCACCGCTTGGAAAGTCGGCAGCGACCTTGTTGGTGTCCCACTCCCATTCCAGGGCGATGTCCATTGTTCCCTGAATGTTTCCTTGATTGTTGGACCACAGCGCAGCATCAAGCCGACGGCCTTGCGGGAGTGGATGTTCGCACTTCACGCTGTAGTGGCAACGGAGCCACTTCCTCATGTAATCACTCCAGACCTTTGAAACGAACCAATGTGTTCCGCTCTGTCCTCGGTATGGAACTGGCGGCTGGAATGACTTCTGAAAAACGGAAAGGAAGTCGAGCAGAATTGAGTCCATCACTTTGTGTTGTTACAAGAGCATCAATTGCCTGGCTAACGGCTCCGCGGAGGACCATCCGCGGTTAGGCGCCGTCATTCAGAAGAACCCGATCATCTTGTCCACCTCGGCGCTGGTCGTGGTCTTGTTCTCACCTGCGACCACATACTCCGCTCCTACCCGCACGCGGAAGATGCCAGGAACGGTAGTATTCACACTGATCTCAAAGTGTTCGAGTTCTCCTGACGACAGCTTCAAGAAGTCATAAGTCCCATCGAGTTGCACGGCGTCGTAGGTTCCGACTGCTGGCTCAAGGTTGCAGAAATACCGGCGCGTGTCTCCAGCGCTCATTACGGGAGCCGTCTCGACCTGAGCCACAGGGACGTACTCAAGGACTTCGACAAATACACGCCTTATGCGCAGTTGCAGTTCGCTACGACTCGTCAGATCGAAGCTCAACACGACATCCTGACCGTGTGGGTTGGGCTTACCTCGTTCGTGACTCGTTGGTTCGGCACATGCATGTAGCATGCGCCCCGTGTCTCTCTGATCTGTAGCCTTCATGAAGTAGCCGTAGGGGATGCCTACCTCGACGTGCCCCACGATGACGGCGGGCAACTGTTGGAGCAATGAGACCGTCTGACTCAGCAGCTGCGTACGGCCTTCGGGCGAAGGGTTGGGGTTCTTCGGACTTACCAGGCCCACAGAGCCAAGGCCGGAGATCAGTTTCGGAATGACCTCCGCGATTCCTGCCGGCGGCACCGAGATAGACGTTGCGGCACCGAACGCTTGACGCCACGAAGATTGAATCCCGGCAACCCAGCGGTGCGAAACCCCAAAGAGGACTGGGAACAGCGGTGTCCGATTCTCGTACGCACGGACGATTTCATTCTCAACCTGATGGGAGTCGATCGACGCCCGCGAGATGAGGACGAGAAGCGCCTTCGCTTCGTCTATCGCCTTGCCGACCTGGGCGAGATACGTCGGGCCCGGGATGCTATCCCGCTCGTAGTACCACGTCGTGTAGCCGGCAGCTTCAAGCCCGGCAACCATCTCGAGGGCCAGGGCACCATCACTTTCGACGTGGCTGATGAATACTTCCCGCATGCGTCGATTCCCCTGCTTCGTCAGACCTCGCGCCAGTGCGCCTAACGTCCGCGTTCAGTCGCGCGCTTCAGCGCGTCGG
>JACQHN010000504.1 GCA_016199015.1 Nitrospira defluvii | reverse complement strand
GATTCAGGTCGATCCGGAGCAGGTCAAGGAAGCGTTGATGAACCTTCTGATCAACGCGCGAGAAGCCATGCCGGAAGGCGGGCAACTCACCCTGACCACTCGCATCGGCGAGCAGGGCGACGTGGAAATTGACGTAACCGATAGCGGGAGCGGCATTGCCCCTGATCACCTCTCACGGATCTTCGAGCCCTTCTTCACGACGAAGGACTACGGAACCGGCCTCGGCCTGACGAACGTCAAGCGTCTTGTCGAAGATAATGGAGGCAATCTCGCAGTGACTAGCAAACCAGGGGAGGGAACATCCTGCACCCTCCGCTTCCGCCCCGTTGAGGCAGGTTAACATGCGTAGAAATGTTCGATGCGCAATTCTCAATGCTCAATTGAACATTGAGCATCACAGCCTTCGCTTCACAAGCGCCTGCCCTTTGTACCGTTCTGTTAGATTCGTTTGGTCATACGAGTGAATCGCTCCTGCAGCAACAACCCCGTGGCCACCAAATGCTTGGCGCGAATGGTCTGCTGCACAGCATCAATTCGAGCGGAAAAATTGGGATGGGTTTTGAAAAAGGCACGGTCGTCGCCTTTGAGGTCCCGCAGCCGCGTCAGCAAGCCGACGTACGCCTCTGAATCGTATCCCACTCGCGCGGCGAAGACCTCGCCCACCGTATCGGCATCGGTTTCTTTCTCCTGATCGAGGCCCTCGTCGAGCAGCTTCTTCACGGCACCGTCGATCACGTTCTTGAATGCAGCAGGATTACTCGTCGCATAGGACAGACCCGCCTCGGTTATCCCAGCCAGGCGTTTGCTCCGTTGAATGACATCGAGGATGTGCTTTTCACTCACATGCGCAATTTCATGACCCAAGACCGCGGCGAGTTCTGCCTCGTTACGGATTTGCTTGAGCAGTCCTCGCGTCACAAAAATATATCCGGCGGGCGCGGCAAAGGCGTTGATCGACTCGTGTTCCAGAATGGCGACATGGTAAGGAATATCGGGCCGGTCGGACGTGTTGGCCACCGCCCGCCCCACCAAGTTCACATACCGCACTAACTCGGGCTGATCCACGACACCGCCATAGCGTGCCACGACTTGCAAGGCCATCGCCTGCCCGATAGACGACTCTTCCTCATATCCGATGGGGAGAAGACTGCCGACGACATTGCCTGCGCCATGAATCGCACCGGCCAACCGTGGGTTACCAGACTGCCGGGCTACATCCTCAGCGGCCCGCTGCACCTCCGCGCAGCCTCCCACGACCATCGAAAGGGCAATCAGACTCGCCAACACGCGCCTGTTACTTTGCATATTCACCGAGCCCTCCTTCCCGCATGAACGCTTCAACCTCCTGGTCGGGGATCTGGTAGGCCGTCATGCGATCCACCGCCTCCCGATCCCGGGCAGAGACTCCGGTGCGGTTGGCATAACCCTCAGAGGCCTTATCGAGTCCTCTGGCGCCGGCCGATGCCGTCGTCGCCGAGGCATCGCCACCCCGCATGCTCTGGCCAAGCTTGGCCAGCGTGTCATTGCTCCCGGACGGTTTCGATGTCGTGGTCTTGTTGGCGAAAATCCATCCTCGCGCACCGGCCGACGTCTTGACCTCCACCCAACTCCCGTCACGGCCGACGACCTCCAGCGCATCGCCGAACTTCACGTTCCCCACCACGGCATCCAAGGATGTTTTGCCTACACGGAGTTGCGCCGTCTTCGCTTGCACATAGATCGTTTCAGCCAGCGCCTCTGTTTCCCAGACGAACAGACCGATCCACAAGACTATGAGCGGAACCCAAACAGATCGTGGTTGTGTCACAGCTTCCTCCCCCTTCAGCACGGCCGCCTATTTTGACGTCATTTCATACACCCCATCCCAGTCGCCGGACGGAGGCGTCTGCCGGTAGTTGGTGGATCGTTCAAGGTAGACCCGTGAAGGTCCATCCGACGGATCCAGGGCAACCGCTTCCGAAAATCTGGCGCAGGCAGTCGAGAAATTCCGCATCTTATAGGCTGCTAAACCTTCCAAATACACTTCGACCACTTGCCGCTTGTTTTCATCCAACTGTCTCTTGCGGGCCAACAGTTCGAACACGACTACCGGCTTTTTTTTACCTTTCACTCGTAGCAGATCGATCTCTCGCACTTCAACGTCGTTCTTGGCCAACTCGGCCGTCCTTTGCCCGATCAGAATCAGGGTGTCGTAATACTTGCTGGCCCCTTCAAGGCGCGAGGCCAGGTTCACGCTGTCCCCGGTCACCGTATATTCCATCCGCTCCTCGGAGCCCATGTTGCCGACGATGCAGGGACCGGAATTGATGCCGATCCTCGCGCCGATCTCCGGAAGCCCCTCCTGCTTCCAGACCTGCCGGAGCCGGGCCAATTCGACCTGGCAGTCCAGCGCGGCATAGCAGGCAAAGGACGCGTGCTTGGGATCATCCAACGGCGCACCGAAGAGCGCCATGATCCCATCGCCCAGATATTTGTTCACATTACCGCGATGGATGTTCTTGATGATGGCTGTCATCGCCGACAGGTAGCGGTTGAGCAACGCCACGAGATCTTCGGGTGACATTTTTTCCGAGATGGTTGTGAATCCCGCGATGTCGGAGAAAAAGATCGAGATCTCTTTTTTTTCCCCCCCCAGCTTGATGGCCTCGGGGTTGCGCATGATCTCTTCGACGACCTCGGCGGACATGTACTTATCGAACGCTGCTCGCATCAGTCGTCGCTGTTTCCCTTCAGTCACATATTCAACCGTCGCCGCCGTCCCGAATGTCAGCGCCAGGGCCGCTTCAGGAAACACCAGTTCCAGCCAGCGTTCATGCCCGGAGAACGCATGCACGACCAATCCGTAATACGCCACCGCCAATCCGATCGTGACACCGAACTTGATCCGATACGAGCGGAATAACATGAAGGTTCCGGCCGAGATGAGACACAGCACGAGCAGAATCACCTGCGAAAACCACCGTGGAACCGATTGCAGAGCCTGCCCATGCAGCAGATTGTCCAACGCCGCCATGTGGATGAGCACACCGGGGGTGGCCGAAGAAAACGGCGTGACGCGAAGATCGTAGAGACCAGCCGCCGTGCCGGCGATAAACACCACCTTGTCCTTGAACAGCGCCGGAT
>JACQHN010000503.1 GCA_016199015.1 Nitrospira defluvii | reverse complement strand
GCTCGCTGCGGCCTTGCTGGACGGCCTTTTTGCGCATCCTGCGGGCGATTCTGATACCAACACGCCACGTGAGTTGATCGCGGCGTATTGCCAGAAAATCGAGTTTTCCCGCAGCCTGCTAGAGCAGGCCACGCTCTATTTCATGCAGGTAGATAAAGCTGGGCGCTTTGACGCCGGCCGTTCTTCTGATTTCTACCAACTCCGGGGACTCGAAGAAGCGACAGGCATTGTCCAGCGAGGACTACTCTGAGAAGTGGACGATGCGGTTGGCATCATGGTCGTATCGCAGAAGTTGGTAGCTGATTTCTCCGGCCTGTTTTCTGATGTCTGCCGCTTGGTCGAACACGGCTTTCCACGCCGGATAGGCCTCGACCTCATGAATGATCAACACGTACGGCATGCGAACTTCGAGTCTTGTTGGCCGGATAATCTTTGACTAAAAAAAGTCTATCGCGCGAGTCTACTGCAAAATCTGAGGGGTATCCATCACTCCGGAGCGATTGGGCCAAGTAAGGATGTCCAAGGTTCAATTCTCAATGATGGATGCTGAATTGTTAGGCGAGGGGCGGGATACGCTTCACGCACTTGGGTTCGCCACGGGTTACGAGATGGCTCTGGCGCTTTTTGGTTGTCTAGGAGGCTGTCCGACATTGGCTCTAGAAATCGGTTGTCATGAGTCTCCGAATCGTCTATACGTATAGCACTCTACTCTATCTCACAGGAGGCGCTGTCATGACACCCCGCACCTTTCGTCCGTATGATCCCACACAACTGCTGCTGTTGCCGCCGGTACTGCAGGACTGGCTGCCGGAGGATCATCTGGCCTATTTCGTGTCCGACCTCGTGGCTGAACTGGACCTCGGCCCGATCCTGAAGACCTATGGACCCGTCGCGCGCGGCAACGCGCCCTATGATCCTCGGATGCTGGTGCGGGTGTTGTTCTATGCCTACGCCGTGGGCATTCCGGCCTCGCGCCAGATTGCCCGCAAGCTGGAAGAGGACGTGGCCGTTCGGGTGCTGGCGGCGAACCAGCGGCCGGATTTCCGGACGCTCAGCGACTTCCGCAAGCAGCATCTGGCAGCGCTGACCGACCTGTTCGTGCAGGTCCTGCGGCTGTGTCAGCGGGCGGGACTGGTCAAGCTGGGACATGTCGCCCTGGATGGGACCAAGCTCCAGGCGAACGCCTCGAAACACAAGGCGATGAGCTACGCGCGGATGGGCACGGAGGAGGCGCGGCTGAAGGCGGAGGTCGCGACGCTGCTCCAGCAAGCCGAGGCGGCCGATGTGCAGGATGATGCGGTCTACGGCCCGGACCGACGCGGCGATGAACTGCCCGCCGAGGTAGCCCGCCGCGAACAGCGGCTGCAGACGATTCGAGCCGCCAAGGCGGTGCTGGAAGAAGAGGCGCAGGCGGAGGCGGCGGTGCAGCAGGCCGCCCGCGAGGCGCACGAGGCCGAACGGCCTCGCCGGGGACGGCCGCCGCAGCCACCCCGCTCGGTTCCCCACCCGAAGGCCCAACGGAACTTCACGGATCCCGAGAGTCGGATCATGCCGGCCTCCGGCGCCAAGGGCAGCTTCGTGCAGGGCTACAACTGCCAAGTGGTGGTGGATGCGACGGCCCAGATCATTGTCGCCGCCGACGTCACCGATGAGCCGAACGACAAGCAGCAGGCCCAGCCGCTGCTGACCCAAGCCGTGGCCAATACCGGGCACGTCCCTCGGATCGCAAGCTTGGATGCGGGCTATTTCAGCGAGGCGAACGTCACGGCCTTCGCCGCCCTGGGATGTGCCCCGCTCATTCCGCCCGATCGTCAGCACCACGGACGCCCCGTGGCACCAGCCCCGCGCGGTCGGAGGCCGGCTGCCCTGTCGGTGGCGGAGCAGATGCGGCGGACGCTACGGACCACGCGCGGCCGCGCCTGTTACGCCATGCGGAAGGCCATCGTGGAGCCGGTGTTCGGACAGATCAAGCACGGCCGCGGCTTCCGGCAGTTCTTGCTGCGCGGAATGCGCAAGGTTCGGGGCGAATGGGCGCTGATCTGCACGACGCACAATGTGTTGAAGCTCTGGACGGCCTTCCGGCGTCGACAACGCTGTCCGGACGCGGGGGCCAGGCGCTGGTGAGAGGCAAGACGGCGAACCGAAAAGCCAGAAGCTAGCGGGCTCAGCGGGGCGTCCCCAGCCCACATCCCATCAGGACTTCGATCACGAGCGGAATCATGCCGCCGTCACATCAATGTCGGACAGGCTCCTAGTGTATTCGGCGCTGCCGGCATTGCTCTCCTGTGGATATTACGGATTGTCCTGCCGTTCAACGGGACCATTGTCAAATGTGTACTGAGTGCTCGTTGGGAAGATCCAAACCGTGTAAGGGGCGAGCTTGTCGACGAATGACCCATAGTTGTCCATATTTATTCTGAGCGACAGCCGTCCAGATTGGCCTAACTCGATGTCGCCCGGTATGCCTACCGATCCAAGTACCGAGGCTTTCACCCACGCGATCTGGCGCTTGGGGAGAGGGCCTGAAGCGAGATCGCGAAGCAATTCGGTACGGATTTCGTTGTACCCCTCACGAATGGCTTTCTGGTAGGTGGCCAGGTCCTCGCGAGAGAGCGACTTGCGCAACGCCTCAATTCTGTGGACAGACTGCAATGCGTAGTTGTAATGTCCGGCCCAACTTGTGGCAGCGCCTTGTTCTGGTCCAGGATGGGTTTCCACGCGCACGCCAACCACAGTATGGATGCCGATCTCTTCATCGGAACGTACAGGATGAGATAGGGTTTGAGCCTAACTCCTGCGAAGGTGCTGGAAACGCCATTCGGTGCGGACATTCCCCACGCGGCGGCAGCTTCTTTCAGCGCATCGAGTTGATAATGGCTTGAGCCTTCTCCTGACTCGCCCATCTCTCTGGTCAGGCGCTCGATGTTCAGCGTATTGGCTAGGAGACCGGGCAGCCCGAAGAGTAAGCCAACCACAGCACTTCCGCCAGAAGTCTGATGCAAGAAGACCGAGCGTCCTGGCACTTCATAGACCGTCGCGAATGCCCCAGTCGCAATGAGTTGGCAGGTCGCTCAGGGCTCAGTTGAACATCTCTCCCGCGCGCGTCGGATGGTACCTCCGTCATCTTTACAGCCTGTAGGTTTCCACAGGCCGCTAACAGGATCGTTAGACTCAAGACCGCGCTGAGGCGCATTTCCCTCATGGATTTCCCTTTCATTGGCTGGATGTGCTTGACCGCACCACATGAGCCATGCGGGCGTCGTTCTTGGCTGGCTGGTATCAAGACAGAGAAATGGAGGCATTCAACGTGCTCGGGTCAGTCTGCCATCAAATCAGCCCTAGCACCCTCTATTTCCTTCAGAGCAGCCCTCAACCTACTGAACAGCTAGGCGGATAGAACAGCAATCGAGATCCTCGGAAAATGGTGGCATCATAGTCGAGCATTCCAATGCGAACATGGGATACGAAGATAGGTCTACGTCTGACATAGCATGAGAACCCCGCCTTGCATAACCGCAACGGGTTTTTGTTCAAGGAGGATTGGGAGGGAGGACAGAATGGTCAATGGTGAGTGGTGAGGGTTGAATCGGCCTGACAAGCGGCGAGAGCCCGCTTGACGGCGGACGCTGTACGAACTCAAGTCCGCCATGCGACGGGAAATGGTTCCTGTTCACCTTTTTTCAGCTCGCTCGCGTTCTTAATGAGAGCGTACATCCCTCACGGCTCACCTCGATTTATCAGGTCCTTCGGCGTATGCTTTTTCCTAGGTCAAAGACAAAGCGTTCTGGTTTGAGAGATCTGCTATCGGGGCCAAGGAGTGAATAAAGCGACAAGTAGCCAAAGAAATGGAGCACGCATCATGAACTGCAGAGGCTTTTGGATAGGACTCGCGGTTGGAACAATCTCAACCTGCCTACTCGGTCAGTGGGTTCTCACTGCCGCAAGCAAAGAGGCAGATCCGCCCAAGTGTATACCAGCCGAAACCGTCGCCGACTATGTGCATAGTGTGATCCAGGCAGATCGAACGTTTTACACCACTGACATTGTGGAGCGGATGCAGATGCGAGGCATTGTCTTCGCCGCGGAAAACTGGAGAGAGACCGCCAGGCTCCCTCTCCCAGCCCAGTTCTTACTGGAGGCAGGGCGGCTCGTGGCTGACCAACGAGGTGGGCTTCGATTCCGGTTGATCAGCAATTGGGCGATCAACACAAGGAATAGGCCAACCACCGACTTCGAGCGAACCGGCCTTACGGAGATCCTCGTGAATCCCGATCGTCCCTATACCGGTGTGACGACCGAGGATGGAACTCCCGTTTTCCAGGCACTCTATCCGGATAAAGCGGTGTCTCAGACCTGCGTTGGTTGTCATAATGCGCATCCCAACAGCCCAAGGAGGGATTTCAAGCCGCGTGACGTGATGGGTGGAATTCTTCTCACAATTCCGCTCCCCCAATAGGCAAAGCCCGATCGAAGAGGCAGCTTGCCCTCCGGTTTCGGGTGAGAGGTAGAGGAGCAAGAATGTTCAGTTCTCAATGGTGAATGCTCAATAGTTCGGGCGGGTGACGAATGACGCATGACGAAGAAAGCCGCTCTGCCATGCTCCGCGAATATGTGAAGGCAGGACCTCGCGCTCATCATTCCTCATGAACTAGCAGGCTGCGGAAAAACTCAGTTTTCGTCCAAAAGCCGCAGTGATCTCACGCATAGTGACAGCGCCGGAACAGGTCGTAGGATGCTCAAGAATGCCGTCCAGCGCGGCCGCAG
>JACQHN010000502.1 GCA_016199015.1 Nitrospira defluvii | reverse complement strand
TGGCCCAGCGCCTGCTGAAGTAACTTAGTCATTCGAGATTCGCGCTCGAGGCGATCACGGTGCTCGGTCAGCACATCAGGCGGAGCCTTGGCGACAAACTCGGGATTGCCGAGTTTCTGGTTTGTGCGAGTAGCTTCTTTTTCGAGCAACGCAATCTGCTTAAGGACGTTCTCTTTAACCTTCTCAAGATCGGCATCTTCCATGGAAGTCGCCAATTCGACCAATCCGCGCGTCAAGGTAAGGAGATGAGGCATAGATACTTGGGTAGTGCTTCCGACCCACAGATCATTCACGTTCTCCATATGGTCGATGAGTTCTTTATGTTTCTTGAAGGTCGCATAGGCTTGATCCGTTTTCCCGTGAACCCTAAAATGGAGGCGTTTTCCGGCCGGATAACCGAGGATCGCACGCTCCTGATTCATCAGGCCTCTGCATTCTTCCAGCAGAGAGAATTCTTGCTCCGCTTCTTTGGAATCCCAGTTGGGCTGCATGACCGGGTAGGGTTGACGGACAATGCTGGCTCCCTCATGAGGCAGGGTTTGCCAGATCTCCTCCGTGATGAACGGCATAAATGGATGGAGGAGGCGCATCATGGTTTCAAAGGTCTCGGCCAGGGTATGCCTGGTCGCCTTCGCGCTCTCGGAGGCATTGTCCTTGAGAGCAGGCTTGATCATCTCAATGTATTTGTCGCAGTACTCGTGCCAGATGAATTGATAGAGCGCGCTTGAGGCCCGATCAAACCGATACTGCTCCAACTCCTGAGTGACCGTGTGAATAGTGGCGTTCAGACGGCTGAGGATCCAGCGATCAGGAAAGGACCGCTGAGCTGGCGGGACCTCGACTCGTTCGCCGTCCAGATGCATGAGAAGGAAGCGGGCCGCATTCCAGATCTTGTTGGTAAAATTGCGATAGCCCTCGATGCGTTCTTCAGCCAGCTTGACGTCGCGGCCTGGTGACGCCATCGCGGCCATGGTAAAGCGCAAGGCGTCGGTCCCGTACTGCTCCATCACATGCAAGGGATCGATCACGTTGCCCTTGGACTTGCTCATCTTCTGCCCTTCGGCATCGCGGACCAGCGCATGGATATACACGTCGCGGAACGGCACCTCGCCCATGAATTTCAGGCCCATCATGATCATGCGCGCGACCCAGAAAAAGAGAATGTCGAGCCCGGTGACCAAGGTCGAGGTAGGGTAGAAGGTTTTCAGTTCCGGCGTCTGCTGGGGCCATCCCAAGGTTGAAAAGGGCCAGAGGGCGGAAGAGAACCAGGTGTCCAGCACGTCAGGGTCCTGTACCAATGCATCTGAATGGCCCTTGGCGCAGGCGGCCGGTTTGGTTTTCGCGACAATCACGGTGGCGTCGGACGGAATCAGGGGTGCCCCATCGGATGACCGACGCAGAAACGGGCTTCCATAACAGGTTTCGCAATACCAGGCGGGGATCTGATGGCCCCACCAAATCTGCCGTGAGACACACCAGTCCTTGATGTCTCGCATCCAGCCGAGATAGTTGTTCTTCCAAGCCTCGGGAATGATCCTGACCCGACCATCCTCAACGGCTTGAATCGCCGGTTCAGCGAGCGGCTTAATTTTGACAAACCACTGATCCGACAGGAGCGGCTCAACCACGGTCTTGCAGCGATAGCACTTACCGAGGGCCATTTTGTGGGGTTCAGGTTTCTCAAGCAAGCCTCGATCGGTCAACAGCTGTTCGATCTTGGGCCTGGCTTTGGCGACGGGAAGACCCTCGATTGCCTGAACGACATTCGATTCTGCCAGCGCGCCTTCCACATGAAGGTTGGCGTGGATATCCATGATTTTGATGCGAGGCAGCCCATGCCGCTCACCTGCTTCAAAGTCGTTGAAGTCATGGGCGGGGGTAATCTTGACGGCACCGGTGCCGAATTCGCGATCGACCAGAATCGAGTCACCCACGATCGGAATCGTGCGGGTCGTGAGGGGAAGCCGGACCTGCTTGCCGATGAGGTGACGATAACGCTCGTCTTCCGGGTGCACGGCCACGGCGGTATCGCCGAACATGGTTTCGGGACGCGTGGTTGCGACCAAGAGAAATTGCGACGGGTCATCGGCAAGGGGATAACGAATCGTATAGAGCTTTCCGGTGATCTCTTCATGCTCGACTTCGATGTCGGATAGAGCTGTCAGGCAACGCGGACACCAATTGATCAGCCGTTCGCCGCGATACAAGAGACCGTCTTCGTGCAGTCGGACAAACACCTCTCGGACCGCTTCGGAGAGCCCTTCGTCCATGGTGAACCGCTGGCGTTCCCAATCGCATGACGCGCCGAGCCGTTTCAGTTGGGAAATAATGGTCCCGCCGGACTTCTCCTTCCATTGCCATACCCGCTTGAGGAACGCTTCGCGTCCGAGCGCCTCCCGGGACGTCCCTTCCGCCTGCAGTTGCCGTTCGACCACATTTTGGGTAGCAATGCCAGCATGGTCCATGCCGGGCATCCAGAGCGTGTTGTGACCCTGCATGCGATGCCAACGGATCAGAATATCTTGGAGGGTGTTATTCAGCGCATGGCCGACGTGCAGCGAACCAGTGACGTTGGGAGGAGGAATGACGATGGAATAGGGCTGCCCGGAGTCGGTCGGGTTAGCGTGAAACAGGCCGGCATCGATCCAGCGCTG
>JACQHN010000499.1 GCA_016199015.1 Nitrospira defluvii | reverse complement strand
GATTTCGTTGTTGGCAAACATGATGGAGATCAAGATCGTTTTGTCGGTGATGGCGTGGCGGACATCCTCCGGATTGACCATGCCGAGTTTATCGACCGGGAGATACGTGACTTTGACACCGCGCTTGGCTTCGAGAGTTTTGGCCGTGTCCAGTACTGCGCGATGTTCGGTGGACGAGGTAATAATGTGGTCGCCCTTTTCGTGGTACATCTCGGCGACGCCCTTCAGGGCGAGATTGTCCGATTCCGTCGCCCCACTGGTGAAGACGATCTCTTTAGCGTCCGCATGGATGAGCCTGGCAATCTGTTTCCGGGCGTTCTCCACGGCCTCCTCGGCCTCCCATCCGAATGAGTGATTCCGGCTGGCGGCGTTCCCGAACTTTTCCGTGAAATAGGGCAACATTGATTCCAACACCCGAGGATCCATCGGGGTGGTCGAATGGTTATCCAAATAGATCGGAAACTTCATCGCTCGACTCCTTGTTGTTCCGTCGCGACGGATTGAATGGTGATGAGCGGGGTACCCCCCATCATATCTTGCAAGGTCATGCTGTTCAGGAGTTGGTAAATACTATTCTGGACTTTCAGCAGCGGTGTCCTGATATTGCAGTGTTCACGCTGCATGCAGAAGTCCCCTTCTTTCTCGTGCAAACAATCCATAATGCCGAGAGGGCCTTCCAGGTTCTCAAGTACCTGAGCGATCGTAATCTCCCGGGGACTCTTACCGAGGAGATAGCCGCCTTTGGGTCCGTTATGACTCTCGATCAGCCCACTCTTGGCCAAGGTCTGTAGAACTTTGGCTAAGAGTTCCACCGGGATGTTGTATTCCTCTGCAATCTCCTTTGTGTTCACCACGCGGGCTCGTGTGACGTCGCCATATTGGTTGGTCGCAATGTGCTGGAGTGCCATCAGCCCGTAATCTGCTTTTTTCGATAATTTCAGCATGGGCCCTATTGCCGATCCATAAAGTCGGAGACTATAATGATCTCCGATCAAAAGAGTCGCATAAAAGGTATCACGTGATCTTTTATACTGTCAAGCGTGGGCGGGGTCGGAAAACAGAAGATTTGGTTACGTCGATCAAGGGATAACTGATTGGCGACGAATTTTTAAATTCGCACACCCAAATAAGCATGAATAAGAAAAGGGGCTGACCAAAATGGGCGGGACAAATCCTTATATTGAGAAGGCCGATGTTGAACTACCGACCAAACCCTATACAGTTACCTTTATTTTCCCCGATAAAACTGAAAAGAGGGTCGAGGTTCAGCCGGACAAGATTCCCTATGGTCCCACGGGACTTCCTGGGAGCATTCTCGATATTGCCATGGGAAATGGGATTGATCTGGAACATGTGTGCGGAGGGGTCTGTGCCTGTTCAACCTGTCACGTGATGGTGAAGAAGGGTCTCGAGACGTGCAATGAAGGCACAGACGATGAGTTCGATCAGTTGGATGAGGCCCCCGTCATCACCTTGCAGTCACGACTCGGATGCCAGTGTGTGCCGAATGGAACGATGGAGGTCGTCGTCGAAATTCCCGCCGTCAATAAGAATTTGGCGAAGGAAGGGCACTGAGACAAATCACTGCCTTTTTCCACTCAGTCATACGTTTCGAGCTTGACCTCCCGCCGATCAAAGCCAAGTTCCATAAAAAATGTCCTCAGCGGGCGAGCAAATGACTTGATCCCGGCGATCATGGGAGTGACGTTCCGTCCCTTCACGGCGATCTGTTTGATCGCCGCTACGGTTGTAGCGTTGTTTGTGGGGTCTTCGTTCACAAGCGGCAGATAGCAAAAGCTGGGCTGGCTCGCCGCGAGGGTTATGAATTCCTCGTGGTAGAGCTGCTCAGCAGGGCTGGGAGCCTGCGCAATGAGTGTAGTAGAAGGCAGTGGGCCTTGGCGTGCCAGTGAGCGGATCATGCAGCGAAGCGGGACGAGGCCTGAGTAGCGTCCGATCAACAGCAAATTCTTGGAGTCCGGATCGGGAAGAGTGAAGTGGCCATAGGGGCCTGACAGCGGAATGCGATCGCCTGGTTTGAGCGAAGAGAGATAGCCAGAGCCTTTCCCCCCTGGGACATGATCGAAGACCAGGGTGAGATGGCCGGTGGGGGAGGGTGGTTCAGCTAGGGAGTAGGCACGGTTGAGGGGCGGATGGTCTCCGACCGGCAACTGAAGGGAAACCCACTGCCCGGGCCTGAATGAAACCGGCTGTTCGATCGGGCGGAGGACAAGTTCTGTCGTGTGGGGGGTCAGGGCAGTGAGCGAGAGGATATCAGCGATCTGAGTCGGTTCGGCCATCGTCTGTTCATAACAAAAACGGATTCAGAATGGAACAGCCCTCTTCTGTACATCACTCCAATGCCATGTTATAGATAGCGCCCCGTTCATAATATTCCATGAGAGTTATAGTGACGCGATGAGTCAGGTCAGGGTTCGATTTGCGCCCAGTCCGACCGGCTACCTCCATATCGGCGGGGTGCGGACGGCCTTGTTCAACTGGCTGTTTGCGCGGCAGCAAAATGGAGTCTTCATCCTTCGTATTGAAGACACCGACCAAAGCCGTTCCACCGACGATTCGATTCAAGCCATTCTCGACGGTATGCGCTGGGTCAAGCTCGATTGGGACGAAGGTCCGTTTCGGCAGACCGACCGGATGGAGCACTATCGTGACCACGCGATGCGGCTCTTCGAGCAGGGGCATGCCTACTGGTGCACCTGCTCGCCGGAGGAGCTCGAAACCAGACGGAAGGAAGCTGAGACAAAAGGTCTGTCCCCCAAGTATGACGGCCGGTGTCGGAACCTCGGGATGGCAAAGCCGACCGGCGAGGCGGCTCTCCGTTTCAAGGCTCCGCAGGACGGGCAAACGGTCGTCGACGATCTGATCAAGGGGCGCGTGGTCTTCGATAACCAGATTCTGGACGATCTGATCATTCTTCGATCCAACGGGTATCCGACCTACAACTTCTCAGTGGTGGTGGATGATGCCTTGATGGGCATCACGCATGTCGTGCGGGGTGACGACCACCTGACGAATACGCCGCGGCAGATTCCGATTTTTCAGGCCCTGGGATTTCCGCTCCCGCAGTTTGGGCATTTGCCGATGATTCTCGGTCCGGACAAGGCGCGTTTGTCGAAACGCCATGGCGCCACCTCGATCATGGCCTATCGAGACATGGGGTATTTGCCTGATGCCATGGTGAATTATCTGGTCCGGTTGGGCTGGTCGCATGGAGACCAGGAGCTATTCTCGCGAGAGGAGTTGATCGAGAAGTTCTCCTGGAAGAATGTCCAGACGTCGGCGGCGGTATTTAACCCGGACAAGTTGTTGTGGCTCAATGCCGAATACCTCAAGACCAGTCCGCCGGACCAGGTCGCGCAGACACTCGTGCCCTTGCTCGAACAGGCGGGACTCACGAACGAGGTCCGTGCCGTCTCGACCGAATGGCTCGCGCAGCTGGTGGTCTTGGTGAAGGAACGAACCAAAACCCTGGTTGAAATGGTCTACTGGGTGACGCCGTACTTTGGCGAGGCGGTCACGTTTGAGGAAGAGGCGGCGAAGAAGTTCCTGGTGCCAGCCCACGTGCCGGTGTTGACCAAGCTGGTGGCTCGATTTGAGACTTTCCCCACATTCTCAAAGCAGGAGTGGGAAGACTCCTTTAAGAAGTTGGTCGAAGAAGAGGGGATCAAAATGGGGCAACTAGCTCAGCCGGTACGAGTGGCCCTCACTGGTCGGACGGCGAGCCCTGGACTCTTCGAAGTGATGGAGGTTCTCGGACGAGACCGCACCTTGCTCAGACTTCGTCGGGGGATCGAGCAGGCCTCGCGATCTTGAGATGCTGCCGGTCAAGAATTGGCCTCGATCTTGACGGGGCAGAGAAGCTTATATTACTGTGTGGACCGGTTGGGGGATCGTCTAGCGGTAGGACGTCAGTCTCTGGATCTGACTACCTAGGTT
>JACQHN010000498.1 GCA_016199015.1 Nitrospira defluvii | reverse complement strand
TCGGACAGTCCAGCGACGCCGCCAATATCGCACGGGTCATCGCGCTCATGGCCGGACTGCCGGTCCGTACGCCCGCCTATTCGGTGCAGCGCAACTGCTCGTCGGGCCTCCAGCCCTTCGTCAACGCGTACCAGAACATCCAAAGCGAGGACGCAGACCTGCAGGTCGTGGGTGGGGTGGAAAGTATGAGTCGCGCACCGTTTGTGTCTCGGGACATGCGCTGGGGAAAACGGCTTCGCCACGCGGAATTTATCGACAGTATTTGGGAAGGATTGACGGACGCCTTTTGTGGCCAGTTGATGGGCCGGACGGCCGAGAACCTGGCAGAGGAGTTTGGAATCAGTCATGAGGAGCAGGATCGGTTTGCCGTGGAGAGCCATCGTCGTGCGTTCAAGGCTATTCGAGAGGGACGGCTCAAAGACGAGATTCTGCCGGTCGCTGTCCCCAGATCGGTAGCCGGGCGTGAGGTCGCTCCGGTCATCATGACGCAAGACGAAGGGCCAAATGTCGGTTTGACTGAACAACAACTCGCGCTCTATCCGCCTCTTTTTAAGGAAGGCGGAACAGTCACGGCGGGGAACAGTTGCCCGCTCAATGATGGCGCCGCCGCCGCGATCATCATGTCTGCCGCGCGTGCGCGCGAGCTAGGGCGCCGTCCGCTCGGCCGCATCAGAAGTTATGCATTCATCGGTGTGGATCCGACTCGTATGGGCATCGGGCCGGCTGAAGCGCTGCCCCTGGCGCTCAAACGCGCCGGTCTGAGTCTCACCGATCTGGAACTCATCGAAGTGAACGAAGCGTTTGCCGCGCAGTATCTCGCGGTGGAGCGTGTGTTGGGACTCAAGCGTGACATCGTCAACGTGAACGGCGGCGCCATCGCGCTGGGCCATCCGGTCGGCATGACCGGTACACGTCTGGTGATCACGCTCCTCTATGAGATGCAACGGCGTAGCACCGCACTCGGCGCCGTGGCCATGTGCGTCGGCGGTGGGCAAGGCGCCGCGATGGTGCTGGAACAGGTGTGAGGCGAAGTTCTGAGTTATGGGTTCTGAGTGCTGAGTTGTGAAGACGAAGGGATGAGGGTCGGGCAGCGTCCTCTGCCAACTCAGAACTCAACACTCAGAACTCAGCATTGCTGGGTGACGCGATGTATATCTACAAAGTCGGTGTGGTTGGGGCCGGCACCATGGGGGCGCAGATTGCGGAGGTGGTGAGTTACGCCGGTCTGCCGGTGATGCTGGCAGACATCCAGGAAACGTTGGCCAGGCGAGGTGTCGAGTCTGTGCGAGCGATCTACCAAGCACGCGTCGACAAGGGGAAGATGACGCCTGAACAACTGGAAGAGAAAATGCTACTCGTGACAGCGTCGCCGAACCTCGATGGTCTCAACGATGTCGATCTGGTGATCGAAGCGGTCTCGGAAGATCTGACGCTCAAACAACGGGTCTTCCACGAGCTTGATCGGGTCTGTATGCGAAGTGCGATTCTGGCGAGCAACACCTCCGCGCTGTCCATCTCAGCGATCGGGGCTTCGACCACGAGGCCCGGCAAAGTGGTCGGGCTCCATTTTTTCAATCCGGCCTATGCGATGCCTTTGGTGGAGGTCATCCCGGGCCTGGCCACAGATCCTCAGACCGTCGACGACATCGTAGGCTTTGCGGAAAGCCTTCGGAAGACACCGGTGATCGTGAAGGAATGTGCGGGTTTCCTCGTCAATCGGTTGCTTTCTCCCTATTTGAATGAAGCCGTGTGGTGCCTCCAAGACGGTGCCGCGTCCATCAAAGAAATCGATCAGGACATGGTGTCATTCGGCATGCCCGTCGGCCCATTCACCTTGTTGGATACCGTAGGACTCGATATCGCGTTCGAAGTCGCGCGCCTTCTGCACCGATCCTATGGGCCTCGAATGGCGCTGGCCCCGCTCCTGGAAGCCTTGGTCAAGGCAGGGCGAATTGGAACCAAGGCGGGGCATGGGTTTTACGACTACCTGAGTGCCGAAGAAAGAGGCCGCGATCAGAGCCTCGAATATCTGACTCAGCAAGTGCGGCAGCACAGTGGGCCCAAAAAGATGAGATGGACCAGGTCGCGCCCTCTGTTGGCCATGGTGAATGAGGCGGTGACCGCGCTGCAGGAGGGCGTCGCTTCGGCGCGCGACATCGACCTTGCGATGGTAGCGGGGACCGGATTCCCGAATGAGAAGGGAGGACCGCTGCATTTTGCCGACCAACTCGGCATCGACCATGTGCTCCAGGAGTTGGAAGAGTTCAGGGAGAGCCTGGGTGTCCGGTTCTGGCCGGCGCCGATGTTGCGCCGAATGGTGGATGCCGGCTTTATCGGGCACATTGCGGGAAGAGGATTCTTTTCGTATTGAGGATGAAAGAATGGGCTCATCGGGTGAGTGAACGTGAGCGCGAGACACTCCGTCTCTCCCATGGAGCAATGCAGCACTGAACCAATGATTCAATGAAGTGAGGCCCATATGACGACGACGGCCGGCTCGATGCTCTCTTGCAACATTGATGGGGCGGTGGCAACCCTGGTGATCAACCGTCCTCCGGCAAACACGCTCACTCCGGAACTCCTCGCCGAGCTCAGCCAGGCCTTTGACCTGTTGGCCAAGGATGACGCAGTCAAAGCCATCGTGCTGACTGGTACGGGTCGGTTCTTCATTGCCGGGGCAGACATTCGAGTATTGGCCTCGATGTCCTCGTCACGGGAAGGGGAAATGATAGCCCTGCAAGGCCAAGCGATCTTGAACCAGATCGAAGCTCTTGAGAAGCCGGTGATCGCTGCGATCAATGGCGTCTGTCTCGGTGGAGGACTGGAACTGGCCATGTGCTGCCACATCAGGCTTGCCGCGGAAGGAAGCCGACTTGGCCAGCCAGAAATCAACCTGGGCATCATGCCGGGATTCGGCGGCACGCAGCGGCTTCCCCGGATCATCGGTCAATCCAAGGCCACAGAACTGATCTTGACCGGCGATCCGATATCAGCGCAGGAAGCCAAGGCGCTCGGTTTAGTGTCCCAGGTGGTTCCACCGGAGGACCTCCTGCGCCAGGCTCAGGGCATGGCACGCACCATCGCCTCGAAAGGTCAGGTGGCTCTGCGCGCGTCGCTTCAAGCGATCCGCAAAGGCGTCGAGCTGGATCTTCGTGACGGCTTGGCCTTGGAAGCGCACCTGTTCGGTGGGCTCTGTGACACGGACGATAAAAGGGAAGGCCTGGCTGCGTTTCTCGAGAAGCGACAGCCGCGCTTCGTGGATCGATGAAGGCCTGGCAGGCTGCGGAAAAACTATCTTGGGACGCGAAACTTCGATAGTCCGCATGTCTGGCTCAACAGAACAACACCTTCGCAGGGTGCTCAAAAAGGCCGTCCAGCAAGGCCGCAGCGAGGTCCACGGTGCGAAGAATAATGAGCACCACGTTTGTGGACGCCGGCGGGTCGGTGAGCCGGCAGTGTCTTAGGCCGAGACGTACTCTCGGGGTACGTTGAGCCTCTGAGGTTCACGACGCGCTGAATAAAGCGCGTCACGTTTGTGAACGCCGTCGAGATGTGAGGCGGCAGTGTCCCGCGAGAACGCCACTGGCGGACTTTTTCAGCATCCTGCTAGACGCGGTTCAGTCGATGCGAGGGCCAACATGGCGCAGCCTTTCGGCAAGCGGGCCTTGGCGTTGGGAGGGGGAGGTTTCACAGGCTATCTCTTTGAAATCGGCGCGTTGACCGCATTGGATGATTTGTTCGAGGACGGCGTGACGATGAACGACCTCGATCTCTATGTCGGCGTGAGTGCGGGAGCGGCGGCGGCCTCATTGGTGGCCAACGGAGTGAAGCCACAGGAGATCCTTGAAACGAATCTGTCCGGCACCAGGCCCTACTACTTCGATCATCGAAACGTGTTCTCTCCTGCCATTGGAGAGGGTCTCAAGACGGTCTGGCGTGTGACCCGGCAGCTTGTCCCGCTCCTGAAGCTCTATGTGCGTAACTACCGAGAGATGACGTTCATCGACCTGCTCGACAAGGCCCAAGATGCGCTGCCGAGCGGCATCTACACCCTGGAGCCGTTCGCCAAGTATCTGGCTGCGATCTTCAAGGCCAAAGGGTTGAGTGACACCTTTGCCGGACTCTCGAAAGAACTCTATATCCCGGCGATTGACCTGGAAACAGGCGATGGCATCATGTTCGGCGACGATGGCTGGCGGGACGTCCTGATCTCACGCGCGGTCACGGCGTCTTCCGCCGTCCCCATTTACTTCTGTCCGGTCCGCATCCAAGGCCGCGACTATATCGATGCGGGCATCGGCCGCATGGCTTTCTTCGAGGTCGCCGTCCAAAAAAAAGTGGATTTCATGATCATGATCAATCCCATGGCAAGGGCCCCGCACAGTCGGTTACCGCAAGGCCTGTCGGCCGTCGGCAAGGCAGGCAGCCGACTGCGGGACAGGGGTTTTCTGTCCATCGGTGAACAAGCGTCGCGGATCAACTTTGACGCGCGCTTTTCGCAAGCCTTGGAACGCTTCCAGCATGACTACCCGGACAAAGAGGTCTTGGTTATTTCGCCGGTGGAGGACGATGCCCTGCTATTTGAACGGAGTTTTCTGAGTTACCGCGACCGCATCCATCTCCTCCGGGCCGGATATGTGTCGGTCATGACGATGGCAAGAGACAGGTTCGACGACCTGTCCGCACAGTTCGCCTGCCATGGTCTGGCCATTTCACGCGCCAGGTTCGAGGACCGCGCACGGCGACGCCTCGCGCGGTTTGATGACGTCGCGTCGGCCTCCGCCCCGCGGACACCTCAGACCACGGTCGAGCCGGCGCGTATCGGAGGCGTCGGCGCTGCCTGGCGCAAGGCAAAGTAGTCACGGCGGCAGAAGGCAAAGTATGGCAACAAGGGAAAAAATGTTTAGGGGATCGCTTGCGGCTGCGGAAGCCTCTCGCGACACGCGAGCCTATTCGGGGTTTATTTCAGGCCTTTTCGAGGGGGTCGTTCGAAGACAGCTGTTTACCTCCGCTTCGATTCCAGCCAGGAGCGAAGCGGCAAAGGAATTTCTCGACACCCTCCGCCTCCTGCTGATCGAGAAAGTCGATCCGGAAGCTATCGATAAAGAAGGCGCGATCGGCGAAGACGTGCTCGCGGCGTTTAAACAGATCGGCGCATTCGGCATCAAAATCCCGCACAGCTACGGCGGGCTTGGTCTCTCTCAGTCGGACTACCATGCGGTGGCGACACTCTTGGGCAGTCATGATGCCGCAATCACGGTCCTGCTTTCAGCGCACAATTCGATCGGTGTGGCGGAACCAGTGAAATTGGTCGGGAATCATGAGCAACAGCAACGGTTGCTGCCTCGTCTGGCCAAAGGAGAAATTTCCGGCTTTGCGCTGACGGAAAAGGAGGCGGGGTGCGATATCTGGGATCTCAAAACCTTTGCGATCCCGATCAAGGAAAACGGTGTCCTGGTGGGCTATCGACTCACCGGTGAGAAGTTGTACACGACCAACGCCCCGCGTGGGGAGGATGAATTTTTGGCGTCACTACTCGTCGTGATCGCGCAAATAGTGGACGCGCCCCATGAGGTCCACCGTCCCAAGGAGGAACGGCGGTTCGGGGCGTTTGTGGTCGACACGCAGTCGCAGGGGTGCGGCTGCGCTCGTCTCAGCTTCATGGGCGTTCGTGGCATCTATAACGGTCAAGTGCATCTGCGCGAGGTCTTTGTGCCGGTGGCAAACCGGCTGGGGGAAGAGGGAAACGGCCTGCGGCGCGCCCTCGAGAGCCTCACTGTGGGACGGCTCACGCTTCCCGCCGCCTGCCTGGGGAATCTCAAACAGTGCCTCTGGCTGGCCCGTACGCGCGCACAGCAACGAGTGCAGTATGATCATCCGATCGGCGAACACACGGATATCGGATCAAAGCTTGTGCTCATGGCCTCGCGCGTGCTGGCGCTGGAGGCCTTGGTAAAGATCACCGGGATCTGGGCTGATGCCAAGCAAGACGTACGGCTTGAGTCGGCGGCGGCAAAAATTCTCGCCACTGAATGGCTCCTGGAATCGTTGCTGGATCTGTTCCGCATCTACGGCGGGCGCGCATTTGAGACGCCGGATTCGCTGCGTCTCCACGGGGACCTGCCGGTGCCGATCGAACGGATGATTCGCGACGCCCTCATCAACGTGATCTGGGAAGGGAGCAACGGCATTTTGACCCTCTGGATCGGGAGGGAAGGCCTGGCGGAGTATTTTTCGCATGGCAATGCCTTCCTGGAATTCCAAATCACCGAGATGTTGCGGGCTACGCCCTTTTTCATCAAGACCGCGGCGCGATCCTTCAACGCCTTGTCCGTCTATGAGAAAGACGGCGAGGAAGCAGGATCGTTCGACACCGTGTGGGAGCGTTTTGTGGCGCAGAAGAGCCGTGAGCTTGCCCAAACGACGCTGTGGGTCACGGCACGCCATCAGCAAGGCCTCGCACGGAAGCAACTGCTGATGACGCGTTTGGTGAAAGCCGGCCTGCATCTCTTTGCCGTCGAAACATTGCTGTGGTACAAGTCGCAGCAGGAAATCCGGGACAAGGAGCATGTCCAGAGCCTCGTCACATATTTCTGTTCGCGAATTAAATCAGAATTTAATCCCGCCCCTTTGCTTTCCCTGCGGACATCGTCGTGGAACGCTGACGCCAGCCTGTATCCTGTGGCAAAAGCCATTCTTTCAGGACAAGCCGATTGGCTGGAAGAAGGCATCATTCGTTGTCGCTCGATCGAGGATAGCTTGGCGGCTGGGAGAGAGAGTCTTGTGTGCGCCTCCGCAAAGGAGTGAGGGGCCGATGAAGCACGGGCATGGCAGAGATGCCTGCACGGTGCGTTCGGCCCGTCGTGTCCTGTGATGACCAACGTTCGGTGAGGTCTAGATGATGGAGATCGCCAGCTACTTTGAAGCGGTAAAAGACCGGTACGGATTGAGCAGCGACTACGCGCTGGCGGAGAAGCTGGGCATTGCCCAACCGGAAGCCAATCTGATGCGGCGCGGCCTCAAAATTCCCAAGCCCGAACTGTGCATCAAGATGGCCAAGCTCTTGGATAAAAATCCGGTCGAGCTGTTGCTGGTCGCCCAGAAAGATAAGGCGCCGAGCGCCGCCAAGGAATATTGGACCCTCGCGCGCACCGCCGTGGACGTCATGCTGCACGTGCCCAAGAGTCCCAAATATCTGCCGAAGAAAGTGGCGGCGATCGGGCGGGAGCTGCGGCAGCTGGAATCCCAGTCGCTGATCTACCAGGGTGCGGCCGCCAGCGCAGAGGCGGTGAGGCTCGTCGAAACGGCGGAGCACTCCATCGATGCCATCATGGAGCGGTGGAACATTTGGAAGAAGGGAGAGGCCCTCTATCCGAGCTATCTGTTGGCCAACCAGGAAGCGACGAAACGGGGCGTGACTATCCGCCGCTTGCTCGTTCTGTCGGAAGAGCAGATGCGGCAGGACTCGCTGGTGACGGATGCCGTTGAGGTCATGGAGGATCAGCGCCGAGCCGGCATCAAGATCTATTTTGCGTTTCGCGACGAATTGGAGCGGTCTCCGGCCTTCCAGCGGTTCGAGGAAGACTACCGCAAGCAAGGCGCCCCCCAGGACATCAATGCGGCGATGTTCGACGGAGAGATCCTGATCTTTTCGCAGTCCTATGGGCAGGTACCGCTGGGCAAGGTGGGAACACCGACGCTGATCACGATGATCAACCAGCTGGAGATCACCTGGAAGCCGGAACTCCTTCGCGATCTGAACCCGGCATCCCTCTTCGATATGACGCGCTATGTGTTCGAGTACGAAGGGGCTTCGCCATTTCGCGTGCACATCGCACGATTCCTGAAAGGTCGACGGTGAAATTTCCATCCGAGCCGTTCAAGATTAAAGTTGTCGAGCCTATCAAGCGGACTACCCGCGAGGAGCGGGAACGCTTGCTCCGTGAGGCCGGATACAATCTCTTTCACGTTCCCGCCGAAAGCTGCTACGTCGATCTCCTCACCGATAGCGGCACATCCGCCATGAGCGACAACCAATGGGCCGGCATGATGCTGGGCGACGAGTCCTACGCCGGCAGCAAGAATTACTACCACTTCGAAGCGGTGGTGCGGTCCATCTTCGGCTATCGCTCTGTCATTCCCACACATCAGGGGCGGATGGCCGAAAACCTCTTGTTCTCGACGGTCGTCAAGCCGGGCATGTGCGTCCCCAACAACATCCATTTCGACACGACCAGGGCCAACGTCGAACATCAGGAGGCGGAGGCGCTCGAT
>JACQHN010000514.1 GCA_016199015.1 Nitrospira defluvii | reverse complement strand
CTCCAGCATCTGATTGAAGTCGCAATCGTAGAGGGTGCCGTCCCATCCGACCGACAGTGTATAGCGGCACATGACGCCTGCTGCCGCCGCGGGATTGAATGCCACCGCAAGCCGTTCCATGTAGCCTTCGTAGTTGCCGCGCTCCACAAGAAATTCTAGGAAGCGGCTGATCGGCATATTGGTAATGGTGTACAGGTGCGTGAAGCTGACGCCGTGACGCGTCGCCAGCTCTTTCCGAAACTGTGCCTCAATTCCTGCTTGCTTCGGCGGGAGAAAGGCGCCCACCGGGTTGTACACCAGATTCAGCATGAGACCGGTTCCTTCTTTGCCGTAGCCCAACCGATTCAATAGCCGCAGGGCTTCCATCGATTTGTTGAAAACGCCCTCACCGCGCTGAGCATCTGTCTGAGACGCTTGATAGGAAGGCAACGACGCAATGACCTCCACGCGGTGCTGTGCGAGAAACTCTCCCAGGTCGGCTTGCGAAGGGAGGAGGAGCACGGAAAGATTGCACCGATCCAGCACCTGACGACCTAACGACCTGGCCTGTTCGACGAGCCAACGAAAGTGAGGATTGAGTTCAGGCGCGCCGCCCGTGATGTCCACGGTGGGAATATCGGTGCGAGCAAGGGCCTGAAGGCAGAGGTCAATCGTGTCTTTCGACATCACCTCCGTTCGATCGGGCCCGGCATCCACATGGCAATGTCGGCAGGTTTGATTGCAGAGCTTCCCGACATTGAGTTGGAGCGTCGTGATACCGGTCGCATCCAGAGGAGAGAGCCCCGCGTGATTAAGTGTCGTCTCGAATGGCGGACAGGCCGTGGGCTGCGCCAGCAGACGCAGCTGTTCCGAAGGTGCCGCGAGCGGGTCCCGTCGCGCGAGCAGGCTTAGACCCATCGAATCAATCCTTTCCTCATCGCCGGTTCGATGCTCAGCAACAGCTGCCGGTTGGGCTGCAGGCCACTTCAGTGCCGTTCACGCCTGTCGAGGCCCGGTTGTAGATCGTGAAGTGGGGGCGATAGGTATCCTGCGTCAGGACGTGGGCGGTTTTTGAACAGATTTCGAGCGGGACTCCGCGGTAGTACTGGTGGTGATCGTCATCTTCCGCATTGATGACCGGGCCGGTGAGAATCGCAAAGTCTCCCCTCCACACACAGGGGGTTTCCTCCGGAAGCACGGCGCACCATCGCGGGTCTGTCGCCTCGATGAAGACGGGCGTCTGGTCAATGAGGAACAGCGACTGTAGCGGCGGACTTTGCAAGAGTTGCGCAGTGCGGGAATCGATGGATTGCGGGATGCCCCGTCGATATTGCTGACCGAGTTCATCCGTCGCCGTGGAGAAGGGCCCTCGGAGCGTGGCATACCGAGGGGCCGCATCGTCGGTGACGGGAGGGAATTTGTACCCAGTCAGCGTGACCGACAGAAAATGGATACCATCGATCGATTGCCAGGGCGTGGACTTCATCTGGTGCACGGCCTGAAAGCCGGCATCCACCATGCCGCCGATGTAATCCTGCACTTGCAAGGCGCCGGACAGGCAGTCTCCCCATTTGGCCGAATCGTGGACCAGATATTGCGGGACGACCTGATCAGCCACGATGTCCGAAATGGTAAACCGTCCGCCTGGCTTTAAGACGCGATACATGTCACGGAACACCTTCCGCTTGTCGGGCGCCAGATTGATCACACAATTGGAAATGATCAGATCGACCGTGCCGTCCTCGACCGGCATGGCATCAGCCATGCCTTTGCGGAATTCGATATTCGGGGTCGCGTAGCCCAAGTTTGCGGCGACGAGGGGGGCATTGCGGCGGGCGATCTCCAACATGGTGTCCGTCATGTCGATCCCGATCACCTTGCCCGTGGGACCGACCAGGCGGGAGGCTTCAAAACAATCGATGCCGCCGCCGGAGCCGATGTCCAACACGGTTTCGCCAGGCTGGACGGTGTTCAGCCCGGCCGGGGTGCCGCAACCATAGGAGATGGTCAGGACTTCCTCGGGGACAAACGATTTGAGGTCGGTAAAGTCGTATCCTGTCGGGCAGCACATCTGTTCGCCTGTTGCCGCTGCCCGGGCATATCGGTCGCTGACTTTCTGCGAAATATCGTCGATCGGCATGGCCTCCCTCATCGTTCAAGGTACCCATCGAGATGCGTCTATGTATCAACCCCTCCCGATCCAGGTCAATCTCGTTTTTGTAGATCGGTAGATGTTTCCATGGGAGCGTACAGCGAAGGGCAGAGGATTTCTGTAAGCCGGCTTACAGTGACGACGGCCCCGGCCTTTTCATAGTTGAACTGGCGGAGAGGAGTCGCTTGGTCGAGAGAATTCTTACGAGGGAAGCGCGGGAAAAAAGAACTCTCCGCTGTGCCTGGTACCCCCTAGTGCAGGGTCTGGAGTCTCATCGGAGGAGAGAAGGTGACAGCGGGGCGGACGGTTGGGCAACTCGCGAAAGCGGTCGGCGTCAACGTCCGGACAGTGCGGTACTCCGAGCGGCTCAAGCTTCTCACCCCGATATTCCGCCGGCCGTCGGGATATCGGGTCTATGGCGAGCATGAGGAATGGCAGCTTCGGTGCTGCGATCCGCAGGAATGGCGCGGCGCCTCCATTTGGCGATCGTCGCAACAGTGACGCACAACTGCTGGGCTTGCACCCGATAGGGGTCACGACTCTGCCGCATGCGCTTCCGTTACGGCACCTCCGTACGAGCATTGGTATGGTCGGTCATGGAGTCATCCCTTCCGTTGAGTGCTCCGAGAGACCCTACCGTCTTGACTGTGCACAGTCATCATTTCTTTACAATGTCATGAAACTAGACTGCTACTGACTGAGCGGGACCGTGACCATAATTGCACCCATCACGTCATTTTGCTTGAAATTCCGCTTCGGACTGTCCGGGTGTGCGATGTGGCAGCCGATGCAGGCCTGAGAAATAGCTCTGTCAGCATAAATGGCTTGAAGATACGAGTCTCCCCCCTGCATGACCACTTCGGTATAGGGACGATCCGGATTCTGCAGGGTTTCCACAAGCCCTTTTTGCTCGAATTCTGTTTTGGGCCCATTCTGTTTGTTGATAGGCCAGAGGCTGATGAGCTTGTATCCAATCTTGGCTGATGTGGTCACCGGCAAACGGGCTGCCTCTTGCAAGAACTGGGCTGGGAGGGGAAGTGTGTTTTTGGACCGCCAATTTTCCGAAGCGACGACGACGCCCTTCGCCTGCAACCGCTCCACGACGTCGACGGTGTAAAAGGTGCGGTGTGACTGGATCACGGCATGCACCATGTCGGCCACTCTCTCCG
>JACQHN010000513.1 GCA_016199015.1 Nitrospira defluvii | reverse complement strand
GTCGCGGCGACCTTGGCGAGGCTCGTGACAGCCGCCTGCGGATTGGCTTGTTTCGGAGAGGAGAGCGACAGGGTCACCAGCGCATCGTCCTTCAAAAAGGTCAGTTGAATGCCGCCGATAGGAGATCGGAGCGTGAAGGCTCCGTCGCCGATTCCTGGGACCGGTTGGTGACCATTTTGGGATCGCTGGTCGTGAAATAGGGTTTTCTTATTCCCGTCCGGTCCGGGGTTGAGTTCTACTGTCACCGTTTCTTGTGGATTGCGTTTGGCCTGGTAGAGACACTGCCGGTCGTTTTGACGCACGCCTGTCGCGACGGGGGTTCCGATGGCTAACTCGACATCGGCTTCGGTCACGATCAAGCACGCATTGAGATTCGTCGAGATCACGTCGGAGGACTGTGAGCAACCGAGGACCGCAGCCCAGGCAATCAAGAGGCAGAAAGTAGGTCGTAGCGACGAGAAGATGGACATGGGATGAGATAGTCTAGGAGGGGTACCGGGAAATAGCAAGCTTCATCAGCGCATTCGACAACGCTGTCGGGCCGACCTCATCATCGCGCACCGCTCATCTTGAGCGAACCGACGCGCTCGATTAATGCTGGGCTGGAATAAATTTCAGCGCCACGGAATTGATACAGTATCGCAGTCCGGTTGGGGGCGGGCCGTCCTTGAAGATGTGCCCTTGATGGCCGTCGCAACGGGCGCAATGGACTTCCGTGCGGGGAAAGATGATCTTGTAGTCCGTCTTGGTGCCGACGACTTCAGGCGCCAACGGCTGCCAAAAGCTTGGCCAGCCCGTGCCACTGTCGAACTTATGATCGGATGAGAAGAGCGGCAGCTCGCATCCAGCGCATTGATAGATGCCGGGCTTCTTGTTGTCGTGCAGGGCGTTCTTGAACGGTGGCTCGGTCCCCTCATGCCGCAGTACTTGGTATTGCTCGGGCGTGAGCTGCTTCTGCCACTCACTGTCGCTTTTATTCAGCTTCACAATCGGGCCGATATCGATCTTGTCGCCCATAACTCCCCCTCCGTCCACGTGGGTGATGAGACACCGGTTCATGGCGATACGTTACCATGCCTATGTCTCACCAACCAATGGCTTCTTACAGGACCGGGCCCGCAGAACAACCGGTTACGTTCCGGCGATGGAAGTGCCGGCCACCACTTCAGGCTGAGGCCGAGGGACCGGTTCTTCGTGGAACGCGGCCCGCAGCACTTCATCCAATCGTTGGACCAGGAAGATCTGCAAATCTTGACGCACTTCCGCCGGGATCTCCTTCAGATCCTTCTCATTCGCTTTCGGCAGAATGATGCGTCGGAGACCGGCCCGATGGGCCGCCAGGACCTTCTCCTTGATGCCCCCCACCGGCAGCACCAGCCCGGTCAGGCTGATCTCGCCCGTCATCGCCGTGTCGCTACGCACCGGCTTGCCGACATAGGCGGAGGCCAGCGCGGTCGCCATGGTAATGCCGGCCGAGGGGCCGTCTTTGGGAATGGCGCCGGAGGGCACGTGGATGTGCACGCCGTTCCGCTTGAACCGAGAGATGTCGAGGCCCATCGCCTCGGCATGGCTCCACAGATAGCTGCGCGCGGCGCGCGCCGACTCTTGCATCACATCCCCCAGCTGGCCGGTCAGCGTCATGTCATGGCTTCCCGGCAGCAAGCTGGTTTCGATATAGAGCACGTCACCGCCGGTAGGAGTCCAGGCGAGACCGGTGGCGACACCGGCCGGCAGGTCTTTCCGCGCCTCTTCCGGTTGGAACCGTTCCTGCCCGAGCCATTCGTCCAATAAGGACGGAGTGATATCGACCGTGGCCGGAGCGGAGTCAGAAGGTTGGTCTGCCAACGTCACGGCGATTTTTCTCGTGAGGCGTCCCAACATTTGCTCCAGCTGCCGCACCCCAGACTCCCGGGTGTAGCGGCCGATGACCTGGTCGAGCACCGCTTCAGGCAGATTGACATCTTCAGTCCGCAGCCCGGCTTCCTTCAGACGTCTTGGCCAGAGATAACGAACGGCGATCTCGCGTTTTTCCCGCTCGCTATACCCGTTCAGCCGGATGATCTCCATGCGATCCAGCAACGGTTGCGACAGTGTCTCCAGGGTATTGGCGGTCGTGATGAAAAACACCTTGGACAGGTCGAACGGCATATCGAGATAGTGGTCGCGGAACGTATGGTTCTGCGCCGGGTCCAAAATCTCCAGCAACGCCGCCGCGGGATCGCCGCGGAAATCGCGTCCGAGTTTATCCACTTCATCCAGCATGATGACCGGATTGTTGACTCCGGCGCGCCGCACCGCCTGAATGATGCGGCCGGGAAGGGCGCCGACGTAGGTGCGGCGGTGGCCGCGCAGTTCGCCTTCGTCATGCAGTCCGCCGAGGCTGAAACGCTCGAAGGTGCGCCCCATGGCCTTGGCAATGGACTGCCCCAAACTGGTTTTGCCCACACCCGGAGGGCCGACCAGGCAGAGGATCGGCGCCTTGGCGGCTGGGTTCAACTTCAGCACCGCCAAATGCTCCACGATGCGTTCTTTCACTTCCTTGATGCCGTAATGGTCCTCGTTCAGCACGTTCCGGACATGCGAGAGGTCCAGATGTTCTTCCGACGCCTTGTTCCAGGGCAGTTCGAGCACCAATTCCAGATAACTCCGGATCACTTGATGCTCGGGAGATGAGCTCGGCGTTTTGGCGAGCCGCGCGAGTTCACGGTCCGTCTCTTTCCTCACCTGTTCGGGAAGATTGGCTTCTTGAATTTTTGTTCTCAGCGCACCGACCTCGTCTTCTTCGCCGTTACTCTCGCCCAGCTCCTGCTGAATCGTCTTCAGTTGCTCACGCAGGAGATATTCGCGTTGAGTCTTGCCCAGCTTCTCCCTGGCTTCGCTCGCGATCTTGTCTCGCAACTGGAGGATTTGCACCTCCCGCGACAGCGCGGCGTAGAGCCCGCGCAACAGATCTGCGCGCGTGGAGGCTTCGAGCAGCTGTTGCTCGCCATCCAGCGTAAGATTTAACAACGAGGCGATCCGATAGGCCAGGACGACAGGGTCCTGCTCGGTCCCGAGAGCCGCCACCGCTTCATGGACGCCAGGCGTCTGAATCAGCTTCGGCAGTTCAGTGATGATGTCCAGGATCGCCCGGTGCAGCGCCTCGACCTCCGTGCTCTGTTCACTCGGAGGAGGCAACTGCTTCACCCGCGCCTGCAGATAGGGATCGATGTGATCGAGCTTCAACAGCACGAACCGCTCCAAGCCCTGGATCAAAATATTGTAATGACCTTCCGCGGCTCGAGCCGTCTGTTTGATGACAGCCTTCGTGCCGATGGTATAGAGATCTTCCAGCGATGGCTGGTCGATTTGCGCATCCCGCTGGGCCACCACAAGCAACGTCTTATCTTCGGTTTTCAACGCTGCTTCCACGGCCGCGACGGAACGATCCCGCCCGACGGTCAAGGGCATCATCGTGCCGGGGAACAATACCGTTCGCTTCAGGGGGAGCACGGGCAGATTCGTGAGTATCGGGTCATTCAAGTCGTTCATATCATCCTCCGGTATGCTCGGACGGTCATCGTGTGAAAGCTGCGTGAGAGTCGCTAAAGGCACACTCAGGCTTGTTCGTGCTTGTTAAGATAGCCATAAGAGAGGGGGAGTCAAGCGCAGGTTTTGGAAGGGCAGCACCGATGACGATTGCTCGGACGGACGGATGAAACCCATGCATGGTAACGAGGATGGCACCGCCGCGAGAGGGATGACGGCCTAGCAGGCAGTTGAAAAACCAGTTGTGGGCTTTCAACCACTCAGAGAGCGCCGAGTCGGAGAGAACTCGGGGCGAGTGCGCAGAATGGTCAAAAAGGCCGTCCAGCGAGGCCGCAGCGAGGTCCACGGCGCGAAGAATAATGAGCGCCACGTTTGTGGACGCCGGTGAGACGGTGAGCCGGCCGTGTCTTCGGCGGAGGCGTCACGTTCTTACC
>JACQHN010000512.1 GCA_016199015.1 Nitrospira defluvii | reverse complement strand
GGACGGCCAAGCGCCGCCGCCATCTGTGAGTAGGAGTTGGTTGCACCGGGCGGAATGGTCAGAAGCTGCCGCCATACCTGCTGCTCCCATGGCGAGCCGGTGAAGATACAGGGCAGGTCAAAGGTCAGGCAGGAGCCAGAGAAATAGCGCTTCAGTTGATTGCCGAGGGTGTCGAGATGGGCGTTTGTTCCCGGCACCATGACGACATGCAGCCGCGCGCCGAGCGATTGCAGTTTTCGTGGAAGCCCACGGCGATCGAGAAAGTCGAGGAGATAGAGGCCTTGCGTATTTGCCAACGCGAGCATCGTCCCAATGGGAGTCTCGAAATAGCGCGTGAGAAGGCAGTCGCGCTCATGGGCTGCATCAGGGGAGATACGGGAAGATGGCGATGGCGTTATGAGCGAAGGATCTGGTCGTGGAAGCATACCGGACAATGGCAGTCGCGTGGTCATGTCGGAATTCTACAGGCTCCACCGGTCGCGCGCCGCCGATGCTCAGGCTGTGAATCCAAGGGATTCACAGAGGGGATGGATGACAGCAGCACGAACCACTCACACAAGAAAGGAGACGAGATGAGCGCAACTTTACCACAACGCTTGCAGGGGCTCTTGACCTCGATTCAGCAGGGGAAGATCATGGACGCGATGAATGAGTTCTACGATGCGGACACGGTGATGCAGGACAACGCCAACCCGCCCACGAAAGGGCTTGCCGCCAACATCGAGCGCGAGAAGCAGTTTCTCAACGGCGTCAAGGAGTGGAAAGGGTTTCATGTGTCGGCGTCCGGCGTCGGTGACGATGTGACCTTTTATGAAAGCGTGATGGAATTCATTGCAACGAACGGCCAACCGGTTCGCCTGGAACAGGTGTCCGTGGCGAAGTGGAAGAATGGGAAGATCGTCAACGAACGGTTTTACTACGACACGGGGAAACGGGCGTCATAAGCATCGCACGCGAGAGAGAGGGAGCTGTGAGTGCTCAGGCGCTCCGGCTCCCACATGCGCTTCCGGCACAGGGTGAGAAGGTAAGGAGACCCCATGAAGCCCGATCTGGATAAAGTCAACACTCTCGCGAAAGACTTCAGCAAAACCTACCCTCGCAGCCCGCGCGAGATGCTCGGCGGCTACGTCATTGGCGCGCGCTGCGCGGACAAGTGTCGGGCGTTTCTGCTGGGCATGAACGGGGAATATAACTATTGGCCCTGTTCATTGGCGGGGCTGTGGTTCACGTTCACGGGCGTCACGCCGGAGCAGTTCAAGGAAGTCGTGGCCACCGGGGCGACCGACGAGGAACTCGCCGCCTGGCTCAGAGCCCACTCCAAGGTGCAGGACAAGACGGTTATCATTCAGTGGAACAACCAGATGCGGGGCATGCGTCTCTCCGAGATGACGCCGCAGGTGCAAGCCTACACGGAAGACTATATTCCGCAGTATGTGCCCAAGCATCGTCCCGTCTACGCCTACTTCGGCGGGTACGATCTCGAAGAGAAGCGGCTGTAATGAGTGGCGCCTGTTCGATCTTGGATTTGGGCTGCGACGAGCAGGGCTCGATTGCGGAGGAACAAGATGAATGAACAAGGACAAGATCAGCCGGTGCTGGATTACATCCAACGCCTCGTCTCTGAGGAACATCGTCTCTATGCACAAGGCTCGCTGAACAAATCCGATCGCGAGCGGATGACGAAGCTCCAAGTGGAACTGGACCAGTGTTGGGACCTGCTTCGCCAGCGTCGCGCCCTTCGTGAGACTGGGCAGAATCCAGACGAAGCCGCGGTCCGCCCGCCAGACGTGGTGAAGAAGTATGAACAGTAGAGCGGGTCAGTGACGGCGGAGATGTCCCACAAAAGTGAGGAAGGAGGCTGTCCAATTCCATTATGATGCGGGTACGAAACGAAGACTCATGGGTAGATGAAAGAGAAGGGATCGGGCAAAGGAGTTGGTGGTGCCTGGAAGTAACTGGATCGATATCGGAAGTGTGGAAGAGCTCAGGCACAAGCCGCTGCAGGAAGTGGTCTGCGGCCAGACGAAGCTCGCGCTCAGCTACAAGGTCGGCTCGTTTGCGGCGATCTCCGGAGTCTGCAACCACATCGGTGGGCCGTTGGGTGAAGGTCGGCTCGACGGCGACTATATTGTGTGTCCCTGGCACTATTGGAAGTTTCATCACCGAACCGGTCAAGGAGAACCGGGGTACGAAGGGGATCAAGTCCCCTCCTACGCGCTGACCATCGAGAACGGTCGCCTGTACGTCGATCCGACGTCGGCCACGAAGCGGAAGAAGCAGCCGCAGAAGTCTCACCCCCTTGCGCGCCCGATCGTCCGCGCCGAAGGTCCCATCCGCGTGCTGGGTATCACCACGACGGCAATGACGGCCGATCAGCCACGCTACAGCGCCTCTGACGCGTTGCTCGAGGTGGCGGTGGCGCATGCGCGCGAACAACTCCAGCTCGAGACGCACATCATCAAGTTGCGGGACCTTTCCTTCCGACCCTGTGAAGGGTTCTATTCGAAGGCGGCGGAGGCCTGCACCTGGCCCTGCTCGATCACACAGATGGATCCGACCGACCAGATGGACCGCGTGTATGAGGCCATCGTGCATTGGGCGGATGTGATTCTGGTCTCCACCCCGATTCGCTGGGGCGGGGCCAGCAGCTTGTATTGCAAAATGATCGAGCGGATGAACTGCATCCAGAACCAAGAGACGATCGCCAACAAACATCTCCTCAAGAACAAAGTAGCCGCCTTCATCATTATGGGCGGGCAAGACAATGTGCAGGGCGTCGCCGGACAACTGATGACCTTTTTCGCCGAGGTCGGTTGTCAGTTTCCACAATTTCCCTTCATCGCCCATTCACGCGGATGGAGTGCGGAGGACATGGAGCGGAACAACAGCGAGGTGAAGAACAGCCAGGAATTGCGGGAGGGAGCGCAGGCGCTCGTCGCCCGCGCTGTGGATATGGCGCGGCTCATGGTCGAGGGTCAGCTACCGACGCATCCCCTCGCCCGCGGCGGCCGCAAGGCGCATCAATTGGATAGTGAGCCGACGGGGTAGCAGCGAAAGCCCGGCTCCCATGGATAATCGATAGCAGAGAGGGTACGCGGTATGCGACTGAATGGAAAAGTGGTCGTGATCGCCGGAGGGTCCGGAGCGCTCGGACAAACCGTCATGCCGGCCTGTGTGAAGGCCGGCGCGCAGGTCATCACGGCGGATCGCAATCCGCAGGCGGGGCAGATCGTCGGAGTGAGCGCGATGAAAGCCGACGTGAGCGACGAAGCGGATGTTCAACGTCTCATGAACGAAGTGATCCGAGTGCACGGACACCTCGATGTGTTGATCAATTTGGTCGGCGGGTTTGCAATGGGGCGCCTGGTAGAAACGGATGTGGCTCTCTGGCAGCGAATGCTGACCATGAACGTGACGGCGGCGTTTCTGCTCTCGAAAGCCGTGCTGCCCCACATGGTGGAACGCGGGACTGGTCGCATTCTGCATGTGGCAGCCTGGGCGGCGGTCGAGCCGTTCCCAGGAGCCGCTGCCTATATTGTCGCCAAGTCGAGCCTGCTGGCGTTGATTAAAGTATTGGCGCTTGAGCTGAAAGGTTCGGGGGTGACGGTCAACGGAGTGCTGCCCAACACCATCGATACACCGGCCAACCGCGCAAGTATGCCCGAGGTCGATCCGTCCACCTGGACGAAGCCAGCGTCCATCGCGGAGACGCTGCTCTTTCTCGCCTCTGAAGAAGCGAGTCAGGTCAGCGGGGCCGCCATTCCAGTCGGTACCAATGGCGGCGCGAAGCCTGCGCGTAAGGCATAGGCAAGGAGGCGAGATCATGTCGGGTCAGGATCCTACACGCACGCACCTCGACAATCTTTCTCGCGCACTGCTTCGTCTGCACAAAGCGTTGCTGGATGGCGAACGAGTGTCCTACGAGCGGGTGCATGGGCGCATCCCCTCCAACGGCGCCTTCTTTCAGCTGGTGCTGGGAGACGCATGGTTTGCTTGGTTGCGTCCATTGTCTCAGTTGATGGCCAGGTTCGATGAGCTCTGTGAAGAAGATGAGGCCTCCAGCCGCACGGAAATTGCGGAGCTCATTGCCTCGGCGCGTACGCTTCTGACGCCGTCCGAAGCGGGAGAGGGATTCGCCAGACATTATTACGACGCGCTGCAACGGGAGCTGGATGTGGTGTTGGCGCACGCGGCAGCCCGAGCGCTGATCCGGTAACCGCCGTCCAACAAGGAGCCAAGCAAAGGAGTCAATCAGATGAAAGCTCAGTACCTTGGCCATGTCGTGTTCTACGTGAAAGAGCTCGAGCGATCGCTCGCATTTTATCGAGACCTGCTGGGATTTCACGAAGTGGGGAAGATCTTCAACGGCGCGGCGGCGGCGCTCACATCCGGTCGGACCCATCATGAGCTGCTGCTGATTCAGGTCGGCGATGCGCCCGGCCCACCGCCCGGCCGCCGCCGCGGGCTCTACCACATCGGCATCAAGATTGGGGACAGCCTGGATGAGTTGCGCGTGGCGAAGAGGGAGTTGGAACAGGCCGGCATTACGATCGACGGCATGAGCGACCATACGGTGAGCCAAAGTCTTTATCTGCATGATCCTGACGGCAACGAGGTCGAGCTCTACGTGGATGCAGACGAAGCGATCTGGAAGAACAATCCCGACGCGGTCGTGTCGCCGATTAAGCCGTTGCAGTTGTAAGACGAACCGTGAAGAGAAGGAAGAGACCTTGATGGAACTCCATCAAATCGCAGTGGTTACCACCTGACCGGCAGCAATTGGAATGACGAGGATCGGGCGCAAATCTCTAGGCAAGGAGGATGAACCATGGCGACCCAAGTGATGATCAATGACCCGGCGAAGGCGAAGGAATATTTCGAGGCGAAGATGGCCTTTACGACAGGGCCGGTTGAGCTGGAGCGGATGATGAAAAACAATGAAGTCAACATCGTCGATGTGCGGGCGGCCGAGGATTATGCCCAAGGGCACATCCCTGGCGCGATCAATTTGCCGAAGGATCAGTGGCCATCCCTGAAAGGCCTGCGCAAGGACAAGATGAACGTGCTCTATTGTTATTCACAGGTCTGTCATCTTGCGGCTACCGCCGCCGTGCAGTTTACCGGCGAAGGCTACCCTATTATGGAATTGGACGGCGGGTGGCGCTGGTGGAAGGATGACGGGTTCGAAGTCGAGAAGTGAGACGTCTCAGACCTATTCCGAATAGTCCGCATGGCATGATGTCAGGATGGGCGTCACAGTGCCAGCGCGGAAGGGGTGCTCAATGGACCACAAAGCCAAAGACACAGACCAGCCCGTGTTGTTCCCATATCCAGCAACTCGTTGAGGAAGAGCATCGATTGTATGAACAGGGTGAACAAAGAACGCTTGGAGATGCCGAACGTTGGAAGCTTGAAAAGGTTCAGGTTGAATTGGATCGCTGCTGGGACCTTTTGCGCCAACGTCGAGCCCTGCGCGAGGTGGGAGTTGACCCCGACCAAGCACAAGTCAGGCCGGCACAGGTCGTAGAGAACTACGAGCAGTAGTACTCGGGATCAGCAGCGATCCTTCTGATCGGAGATAATTGGGAATTCAGGCGGCACTTGTGCAGTGCGCGGCCGTCCTGCCTAGCAGATGGGCGACGCGACGATGGCATCCGGCCAGACGGCATGGCCTATTCTCAACCGAATCCCGTTCTGCCATGTTCCCCTGTGCTCTTTGTCATGAAGACGTGGGCAGAATAGCTATTGGGGACGCGCACCGTATCGCTGAGCCTGAGATTCACAGGTCTTGCCGATCCATGGATGAGGCTCTCAACGATTCAGGAGGAATAGGCTATGGCGCGCATGAAAGCCATTCAAGCCACAGGACCTGGAGCCGACTGGGAACTTGTCGAACGCGACGTTCCCCAACCGAAAGCTGGTCAGGTGCGGGTCAAGGTCCAGGCCTGCGGCGTCTGCCACAGTGACATGTTCGTGAAGGAAGGGCATTGGCCAGGTCTTCAATTCCCCCGCATCCCTGGGCATGAAATTGCCGGACTGGTCGACGAGGTGGAACCGGCCGTCACAGCCTGGGAAAAAGGCCAGCCTGTCGGTATCGGCTGGCATGGAGGCCATTGCGGTCATTGTGACGCCTGCCACCAAGGAGATTTTATTCTCTGCCGCTCGGAGCAGGTCTGTGGGATCAGCTACGACGGCGGCTGGGCGGAGTATGTCGTGGCGCCGGCTGAAGCAGTGGCTTCGCTTCCGGATGAATTGTCGTTCGAGGAGGCCGCCCCGCTGCTGTGCGCAGGCATTACCATGTTCAACAGTCTGCGGAACAGCGGCGCAAGAGCGGGCGACCTGGTGGCGGTGCAGGGAATCGGTGGATTGGGACATCTCGGCATTCAGTATGCGTCCAAGTTGGGGCTGAAGACCGTGGCGGTCGGACGTGGAAAAGACAAGGAACCACTCGCCCGCAAGCTCGGGGCTGCTCACTATATCGATGCGGCAGCCGTGAATCCCGCCGAGGAACTACAGCGACTGGGCGGCGCGCGCGTCATCCTTACGACGGCCCCGGATAACAAAGCTATCGCGTCGATGGTAGACGGACTGGGCGCCAACGGGAGGTTGCTCATTGTAGCCGCACCAGGTGAGCCGGTCATGGTGAATGCCATCACCCTCATCGGCAAGCGCGCCTCCGTTCAGGGCTGGCCGTCCGGCACGTCAAAGGATTCCGAGGACACCTTGCGCTTTAGCGCGATGGCGGGCGTGCGGCCGATGATCGAACGGTTTCCCCTTGCGCGAGCGCAGGAAGCCTATCAACAGATGATGAGCGGCACGGCGCGGTTCCGCGCCGTGTTGATTATGAATTCCTAACCCTGGAGGACCATATGAAACGGAATGCTTCAGCAAAATGGCAGGGAGATCTCAAAACCGGGAAAGGGACGGTGTCGACGGACAGCGGCGTCTTGACCGAGACACAATATTCGTTCAGCACCAGATTCGAAAATGGAAAAGGCACGAATCCGGAAGAGCTGATCGCGGCCGCCCATGCCGGATGTTTTACGATGGCCCTCTCGGGGCAGTTAGGCGCGGCCAACTTGGTACCCGAGCAACTGGCGACCACCGCAACCGTCACGATGGAAAAGGTGGAGGCGGGCTGGACGGTGACCGGCGTCCATTTGTCTGTGAAGGGGAAGGTACCCAAGGCCGACACTGCCGCCTGGGAGAAGGCGACGGCGGCGGCAAAGGCCGGTTGTCCTATTTCACGGCTCCTCAACACCACGATTACCATGGATGCGAAATTGGAGAGCTAGTGTGGTGTCTCAATCACGGCTTTACAATGCTGGATCTTCTTCAGAATGTCGTCGACGGTTTTGGTCCACACGAACGGCTTGGGGTGCTTGTTCGTGAGCCGAATGAACTCGTCGCTCGCTGCGACCAACTCCGGCACGCTCTTGAAGACGCCTCGCCGAATGCGCTTGCGCGTGATTTCACCGAACCACCGCTCGACGAGGTTCAGCCACGAGGCACTCGTTGGGGTAACG
>JACQHN010000511.1 GCA_016199015.1 Nitrospira defluvii | reverse complement strand
CTCTTGCGCGTCGAGGGCCGTCGCCTTCTGGAGCCATCCCTGCACCGTCGCCGCCAGGTCCGCTTCAGTCTTCTGCATGCGACCATCACTCATCGCCTTATGCTTCGAGGCGTTGGCCTTGAGTTTCGTGCCATCGAGCGCCACGTGCCCCAACGTCACCAACCCCGCCTTCTGGCAGAGCTTGAGCACTTGCGTAAACAGCTCGCCCAACGCCGTGAGATGGCGCTTCCGAAAATCGCTGACCGTGCGGAAGTCGGGTGTCTACCGCGCGGTCACCGCCATGACATCCACCCGCTCCTCACACGCCTGGGCGATCCGCCGCGACGCGTAGAGCCCTTGGCAGTAGGCATACAGCAACAACGCCGTCATCATGACCGGGTCATACGGTGGATACCCCCGGTTCTCCGTGTAGGTCTTCAGGATTGCCGACACATCCAGCGAGTCTCGGACCAGGTCTCGCACAAAGTGAGCCAGATGACCCGCGGGTACCAGTTCCTGAATCGATGGGAGCAGCAGCACCAGCTGATCGACGTCCCAAGATTTGAATGTCTTCGCCATGCAGCAGAGAAACCACATCGCGTATTGCCTGTCCAGTCAAAAATGGCGCATTACTCGGACAGGCTCCTAGCTTCACGATGCCGTGTGTTCACGACACCAACAGGGCGCTTCTTGTTCTTCTTAAAGCGTTTCAGATAGGCTAGTGCAAGACCGCTCCATGCACCGCTCTCACAGGAGATGGTAGATGTCCAACCAGGTCTTCTCCGGCAAATACATCGTCCAAGAAGTACTGGCGAAGGGCGGGATGGGGGTGATCTACAAAGCGTTAGACCAGACTCTCAATCGAGTCGTCGTCATTAAGGCCGTCCACGAACATTTGTCCGGAGATCCCTCCTTCACCGCGCGGTTCCTGCGTGAGGCGCGTGCCATGGCACGGTTGGACCACGACAATATCGTCACCATCCATGCGGTCGAGGAGGAGCGCGGCACACCATACATCGTCATGGAATATTTTCCGGGCGGCAATCTCCGTTCTTTCATGCAGGCCCGCAATCCGCTTCATCTCCGAACGAGTGTCGAAATCGCGCTGCAGGTGGCTGAGGCGCTTGCGTACGCCCATGACCAAGGGATCATACACCGGGACATCAAGCCGGCCAATATTCTCGTCGACGGCCGAGGCCGAGTGAAGCTCACGGATTTCGGAATTGCGGCCGCACTCGACGAGGTCTCTATTACGACAGTCGGCCAAATAATCGGCACGCCCGAATATATGTCGCCCGAACAAGCCGCCGGTAGGAGGGTTGACGGCCGCGCCGATCTCTATTCGCTCGGCATCGTCCTCTACGAAATGATCGTCGGGCATCATCCGTTTCGGAACATCCCGAAGAGCGTCATTCACAGTAAGCTCCTCGATACACAGGAAGAGATCCCGCTGGGCTTTCCCGAGAATACTCCTTCGCTCGTCAAGGCCATCATCGAGGATCTGGTCCGACGCGATCCGGAATATCGTATGCCGACAGCCCGGTTCCTCGTGACTCAATTGAAGGAATGCCTCCAAACGCTCCCCCCCCTGCCTGAATCACCTGCAGAGGAACCCACCATTCTCGTGACTCCCCATACCGCGAGACGTACTGAGCCGGGCATGGTGCCACCTGTCCCTTCAGAACCACTCTATCCCTTCCCATCTGACCCAGATGTCCTGTCTCGAAAAGGCGTTGACCGATCAGACCATGCTCCAGCCGGGGCAGAAGAAAAGACAGACGTCACCCCAAGGCCAAACACGCAAAGCAAGCCGGAAACTCTTCATCTGCCGGAGTCCATCTGGCGAAGATATAACGTGCTTCCGCTTGTGATAATGACATTGGCGACAGCGGTCGTCTTAGGAGGTCTCGTTTTTTTTCTGAGCCGCGGCGAATGGTCAAGATCGCCAGAGCCAAGCACACCGCCTCAGGAGGACCGGACTATTGTCCCTCCCCGATCAGATCGTGTTGAAGTGGTACGGGAACCAGACAAGTCATCTGATGGCCAAGCATCGAAAGAGCGAGACAAATCCCAGGCTAAAGTTGCACCAGAGCCACAGCCAGCCATCCGGCCACCCAGCCCCAAAAAGCCAATCACTCCTTCGCGGCAGCAGTTGGACAGGCTACTCGAAGACTTTCAAGCAGCCTATGAGGCACAGGATTTGTCAGCTTTGCAGCGGTTGTCGGAAATCAGCGCGGATCGCCAGATGTTTCTGGACATAATGATCAATAATTATTCGATCATTAAAGTCTCAATTCAGAATATTTCTATCAAAAACGACCAAGCAACGGCGACATTGATCCATGAGGAACTAGTCGATAAAAACGGCGAACCGGTCGCTCCCGATAAAATCCTGCGAACCGTCCGCCTCACGGTTCGCAAAGACGGCGATCGCTGGAGCAAGGTGTTCTGGTAGAGGAGATTCCGCCGCATCTCAATTGGTCTATGAAGGCATCGCAGCCGTCTCGGCAAAAAGATGATCTCCTCAAGGCATACCATTTGGATCTCAAGAGCTCGGGAGAGATGCGGGGCGACAGTGCGATGGTGGCGCAGCTATCAGGAGTGTGGTTACGGCTGTACGATCGGCAATTGAATATGAAATGTTGTCCCTTTCCCTAAGACGCTTTCCACGGAGATCCGGCCATGGTGCACATCGAT
>JACQHN010000522.1 GCA_016199015.1 Nitrospira defluvii | reverse complement strand
GGACGCATCTGGGCCGAGAGTCTCGCGCAAAGCGGCAGCACGTTCATCGTCGACCTCCCGCTCACGGCCGCTGCCATACCGGAACGCCCCCATGGACAGGAGAATGCGAGTCGGCTCCTGCAGACAGCCTTGCCCCTGGTGCCTTCAACGCCGGCAGAACAGAGGCTGCATGTGTTGCTGGCCGAAGACTCCCTTGAGTCGCAGGAGTTGATGCAGTTTTATTTCCGGGACACGCCCTATCAGGTCGAGATCGTCTCGGATGGAGAACGGGCCGTCGTGGCGTTCCAGACCAACCGATTCGACATCGTCCTCATCGACTTGCAGATGCCTGGGATGGACGGCTTCACCGCCACCCGGTTGATTCGGGCTTGGGAATCGGCTCACCAACGCCCCCCCACTCCCATCCTGGCCCTGACCGCCAACGCCTTTCGTGAAGCGGAAGAACAGAGTCTGGCGGCGGGATGCACGGGATTTTTGACCAAACCCATCACCAGATCGCAGCTGCTCGACGCCTTGAACACCTATCACTTGTCCATGCCGCCACCCGACCCGGAGCTTCAGAAATTCGGAATGTCACCCGACGTCGCGGATCGTATTGCTCGCGAAATCCAGCAACGTCGCCCCCAATTTCTCGAGCATCGCCGTAAGGATCTTGGCGCGATGCGGCAGGCCGCCGCTCGACAGGACTACGAGGCGATCCGGACCATGGGGCATCGCATCAAAGGCGTGGCGGGATCGTACGGGTTCCCAGACATCGGTACAGTCGGACAACGGCTTGAGCAGTCGGCGCGGGCCCGCGATCTTGCAGCGATTCACCGAGAGATCGAACAACTGGCTGCGATCCTCGTCCAATTGGACCAAGCCGCCTGAGTCCACGACTTCATGAGACGCTTGGAAGGAGCAAGACGGACATGAGCATACTGATCATCGACGACTTTCAAGAACAACGGGATCTCCTCCATACGATTCTCCACAGCGCCGGCTTCGGTCCCCTGTTGCCGGTCGCCACGGCTCGGGAAGGGCTTCAGCACTTGGGTGTCGGGAAAAAAGGCAAGGTGACGAGCGTTGTGGATTTGGTCCTGATGGACCTCGAAATGCCGGAGATCGACGGGTTGGAAGCCTGCCGGCGGATCAGGGAAGAGGATCGGCTCCAAGGCCTTCCGATCATTGTCATTACGGCGCATACGGCAGCGGAGGACATTCAATCCGCCTACACCGCCGGCGCGACGGACTATATTCGCAAACCCGTCATCCCGGCCGAATTGATTGCGCGCACGGCGAACGCCCTCAGCCTGAAACAGGAAATCGATGCGAGGAAAATTCGCGAACAGGAATTGATGGAACGCACCAAGGAACTTGATCATGCATTCGCGCAAATCACCGCGCTCCATGGGACGATACACATTTGCGCCAAATGCAAACGCGTGAAGACCGACGGACCGCATTGGCAACGCATTGAGGACTACCTGCGCCGGCAGGCTCGCTCGAAAGTCACCGAAGCCGTCTGCGAATCCTGCATGCATCAAGCCTACCCCCACCTGAAGCAGGCTCCGTAAGGATCTCGCGTCCTTTTGGTGAGGCAACGATCACTCATGCCGACCCAGCCCGCCCTTCAGGACAAACTCCACGGCTTCGATACGTACCACCGGCATGATGAGCCCCCGCCCCTCTTCTTCATGCGAAAAGTCATAGACCAGGGATTCCTCTTGAATGAGATGACCTGTCATGAGCACGTCGACATCCACTCGCTCCCCATGGTGCAGTCGCTCTTTGAGACGCGCGGTCTCTTCGCCCGCTAGCGCGACGAGCGTCGCAGGCAGGTCTTCGTACTTGAAGCGCACCTCGCCCCAGTCGGTCCGATTGAACTTTGGTCCCAGTGCGACACGAAATCCACCGTTCTGATCGTCGAATTGAGACAGCTCGCCGAGCCAGACAAACGCGATCAACCATTGCAACGGGGCCTTGCCCTCGCGTCGGGCATCACGTTTGCGGTTCAGGGCAAACAATCGTTCATCATGGTCGGGATCGTGGTGCCCCTGCCCATAGATTTTGGGCCAGTCCGGCGGCCTACCGTCCAACTCCACGAGAAACTGTTCAATCGCCGCCTGATCGAGAAGAAGATGGGTATGGGGAGGAAGGGAGGTCAACGCAGCTTCCAGCCCCTTGTGCAGGGGCCGGACACCGAGCGGGGTTTCTGCCAAGATCGTCACAGGCCCGCACCAGACCAGCAACAGGAGGACCGAGCCAATCCACAACCGCATGTGAAGGCGACCTGTTATTGAGCGGCGTGAACGACCAACTTCTGAAACAGCTCGCGGAGGTCTCTGGTACCCAGATGATCCCATGACAACACGCCTGTCTCGACAAGTACTTCAAGGCGAGGCACAGGATCCAGCCGAGCCAAAACCGTAGGATGAAATGGCTGAGACTTCAAGATCTGGGTATAAACCCCCACCCAGGATTCAGTGACGGCCCGCAACCCTGGATCGGTGGCCTTCATCCGTCCTAGCCTGACCTCTTGCAGCAACTTGATCAACGGATCTGACTGCAGGAGCGTCCCGATCGCGCGACGTGCCTGTTCTTCATGATCATCCATCATGGTCATGAAGGCAGCTCAATTCATGGAACAGGAGCCAGGACCGCGTGGATCTCCGCAAGAGCCACAGGCGCCGCCGGATCCAGACGTCACGGGCCAGCCGCCAGTCGCCCCGACCCCGAAGGCGGAAAATTGTTTATCTAACGTCGTCGCCTTGCAGGCCGGACAGGCCGGTACCGCATTCCCCTGCACGATGAGTTCAAAACGATGGTTGCATTCGTGGCACACGTACTCGAAGATGGGCATAGCGTTGTGCTCCTTATTTAAAACATTATAAGTAAGCCCGGTTCCACTTCGCAATCATCAGACGATGGGAGTCCACATATGTGGTCAGAAGATAAATCCTTTGTGTTTCGCATCAGTCTCGAAGCTCAATTTCCCGATGACTATGAGGGGCCTCACGACGAGTATGCGTGGCTTCGGGAGTGGGAAATGCAGATCAAACCGATGATGATCAAACATCTATTCGAAACCTTGCGAGAATACCCGGCCTGGAAAGCCCACGTCCGAAACCGCGGGATATCTTCAGCAGATGAAATTGAGGTCGCCCTGGTCCGCGACTTTTCTCCCACATCACAACAAGGCTAAGCGTTCATGATCCAGGCAACCGGCCACGGCCTTTATCTGCATATCCCCTTCTGTCACCAGCGCTGTCACTTTTGCGCCTTCTATCTCGAAATCCACCAGGCGCGCGCAGCCGACGCATTTCTGTCGTCGCTTCTGACCGAATTGCGCCTATATGGTAAGCGACATCCCTTTGGACAGGAGCCGTTGGATTCGATCTACTTCGGTGGCGGAACGCCTACGACGCTCACGCCCGAGCAATTGAGCAGAGTGCTGTCTGCGGCCAAGGACACCTTCGGCCTGGCACACGATGCGGAGGTCACAGTCGAGGCCCATCCGGAATCGGTGACGTCCGAGGGGCTATCGCACCTGCGAGACGCCGGTTTCACGAGGATCAGCTTCGGAGCAGAATCCATGGACCAGGACGAATTGCATCGGGTCGGCCGCCCAGGCTCTGTCCTGAACACCGTCGAGGTCGTCGGCGCGGCGCGTAAGGTCGGCTTCAGCAATATCAACCTCGACCTCATGTATGGTTTGCCTGGACAGACGATCGAGAGTTGGGCTGCTTCGCTCCAGCACACGATTGCCCTTACCCCGACGCACCTGTCCTGCTATGCCTTGACCATTGAAGAGGGCACACAACTTCGGACAGCCATTCAACGGGGCACCGTCCCCGCCCCTGACGACGCACTCCAGAACGAGATGGAAGACCTGGCCGAGGACATGCTGAACCGGGCCGGCTATAGAAGATACGAGATTTCAAACTACAGCCGGCCTGGATTTGCCAGCCGACATAACCGCCTCCACTGGACCGGTGGCCAATATTTGGGGCTGGGCCCAAGCGCTCAATCCTATGTCGGAGGCAGGCGCTTTGGGAATGTGAGCAATCTGGCTGCTTATAATCAGGCCCTGATGAGCGGCGCGCTGCCGGTGTCGGAATCCGAACAGCTCACGCCGGCTGACGACACCTGCGAACGGCTGGTGTTCGGACTCCGCATGACCGACGGCATCTCGATGGAGGAAACGGGAGCCCTGGCATTCTCAGGGCTCATTCGGAAGATGGACGAGTTGATTGCGGAAGAGATCCTTGAACGCAGCGGCGAACGGATCCGGCTGACCGCTCGCGGCCGACGCTATGCGGATAGCGTCGCGGCCGCCCTGCTGGCAAGCCTGGAGAACCCGCCAGCACGAGTCCCATCCCATTGACTTCCAGCCCCGACAGAGGGGAGACTAATCCTCTGACAGGAGGAAGACCCATGCCAGTCAATATGGACCCCAGCAAGCGTCGCCGACGGCAACCAGTCGAACAGCCCGATGCTTCGGACAGTGCGCAGGAAACCGTTAAAACGAAAAAGTTTGGAGAAGACACCGACGCGGACCGCGAGAAGGCCATTGCGGACGCCGAGCTGAAGAATCTCTGGGATGCGACCGAAGTCATCGATATGGATAAGTGGTAGGTGACGTAGCAGCTACCCGTCCCTCGCCGGACACATCGTACAGTCAATGAACCCCACGCTCTCACGCAGCGCCTTGTTTTATCCGTTTCATCTTTGCGCCCCCCGGACCCTGGAGGCGTTGCTGGCCCGCTATCAGTCGATTCATTTTCGTGACTACATGGCGCTCCGCCTCACACCCTTGATGGGTACCATGGCCTATCAGGATCGCATGGGGGACGACCACCCGACCCTCGTGGAAGCCGGCCGTCTGGTGCAAGGCTACCCCGTCAGCGGTCCACTGAACCCGGCTGCGACGGCTGCCGTCGACCGGGATCTTGGCGACCCCTGCTGGCGCGCACTCTTCCATGAGGCCATGCGAAGCGATCGGCGATTTCAACGCGGCCTCTTCGATCTTACGCACGCCATGCGCATCGGTCAGGCCCTCGTGCCAGGCCCGGCGGCATTGCTGCGCCTACTGGAAGCGAACCGCGCCGATAGTCCCTGCAGCGTTGCCCTGCTGCAAGGCCTCGCCAGACCATCCCTCACACTGGAAGAAGCCTATGCGTTCGAATACGGGCTGGCGCTGCTGAAAACCGCCGCGGCGCAGGTCTATACCATTCGCCTAGCCCAACAACACGATCTCTTGCCGGTGACCGACTCTCACAGCCACTTTGCCCTTCTGAGCCACGCCCTGGCGCGCGAGGGCTTGGACCTCGGCAATGACTACGTCGGCATGGCAACCGGGCACCTGGCTCCGCATCACACCATAGGGTCACATGGTTGACAGGCAATGTAGCTATCGACAGTCGGAGCGCCAACCTTTTGCCGACAAGACCGGTCCATGGCACTCTGCCTTCTGTCATCCAGTACACTCTCCACCCGACGAGACGACCGTATGAGCACGCTCACTCCTGTCTTTACCCCCGAAGCCCTCGACACAACCGACATGGGAACCGGCGACGACCTGGAAGCCCGGGTCATCGTATTCAATTGCGACTGCCATACGTACCAGCAGGTCATCGCCCTGTTGTGCAAGAGCATCCCAGGTATGAATTCATCCCGAGCCTTCGAACTGGCCTGGCGCATCGACCATGAAGGCCAGGCCACGGTCTATACGGGAGAACGAACGCTCGCAGAAGAGATAGGGAAGAAACTGGCAGGCGGAGGATTACGCGTCGGCGTTCAATGAGTCTGGTACGAGAGCGGACGCATGGTCTGTGTCGATCCTATCGACACAGACCATGTTTATTTCGCTCGTTTTTTCGGAGGCGCCGGCTTGTCGCTCTTCGGTTTGCCCACCGGCGCGGTTGCAGTCGTGGAGGGTTTCTGGCTGCCTTTCGGACTGCCATGGGCGGACTTTTGTGGTTTCGCCGCCTTGGTACTCGACTGAGATCCTTTGTGTTCTTGCGCGGCTGCCGCCTTGTAGTAAGACTTGTTGAGTTTGCTCAACATGTCCCCGTTCAAGACACGCACTTGATACAACTCGAACAGCTTGCTGATGGCTTTGGGATCGCCCTTACGGGCCAGTCCCAGCAGCCGCCGCCGCTGATTCATTTCTTCTTCTTCCGTATGAGACGCCGCTCGCCGCTCCATAGCGCTCCTTTCAAGGGATACCGAGACTCACTCTGCTGACAGGTCAAATTGCCGGATGAAATGCCCCGCAGTTTAACAGATTCGGCCTAGCCAGTACTACACAAACCTAGACCGTCAGAGAGAAAATTCTTACGGGCTTCGCTCCAGAATAAGTCTGTCAAATCTCTGCTCGTTCCCGTTGTAGAAGTGCGTCCAAGGCTTCTATAATCCCCTTATTCCCTATG
>JACQHN010000521.1 GCA_016199015.1 Nitrospira defluvii | reverse complement strand
CGCTGCGCGTCGTTCAAGGCCATCAAGGCAGCGACGGTGCGGGAAGATTGGCCGGAAAAGCGGGAGAAGGCGGTGGCTGAGGTCAGAAAGATGATCGAGGACGACGCCAAAACCGGGCGCGTGCTGGTCATCGCGAATCGCATGTACGGCTCAGGGCCCTACAAGAAAATGCTCAAAGGGCTGGAGTACGTCCTGAACGAGAAAGGCTTCGCGAGCCCGGTGATCACTCGTTGGCTGGCGGAGGGCATTGCACGGACAGTGACCGCGTTGACCAATCCGGCGGACAAGCCCGATCGCGTCGCCCAGCGGTAAACGGAGTCGCGATCGCTCACGTTCGCAACGGGAAGGGACGGCGGCTCCTCCTGGGCCGTCCCACCCTCGCCCTTGCCCTCTTCCCCCATTCCCGGGGGAGGGCAAGGGAAGGGGGCGTCACAGGCAACATGGGAACTGGCTCCAGAAGGGGGACAGTCCCTGAAGGGGCAGTCCCCACGCGGTGCCTGTCCCCATGTTCATGATGCGCACGATTGACCTGAACAAAATTGAGATAGAGAGAAAGATGGAGATGAAGATGCAACAGAAGAGGACGCCCTGGCGCACCACGGTAGTCGTGGCTGCCTTGATGGCAGGAGCCTGTTTCCTGGCGACGCTTCCCGCCTGGGCCGCCGAAGACAAGACAGAGGAGAAGAGAACAGAAGAGACGCGCAGTGAGCCCCCGCCTTCCGACAAAGGCGTGCAAGTGGCGGACGTGGTCATTACCGGCACCTGGACTCCGCATGCGCAGAAAGACTCTCCGGTGGAGATCGAACGCATCACCGGCAAGATGCTGGAGCAGGCCGGGGCGACGAACGTGCGCCAGGTCCTGCAGGACGTACCGGCGATCGAGTCGCGCCGATCAGGCGGCGGATTCCAGAACTTCCAAATCCAGGGTCTCTCGAGCATCCACACCCTGTTTCTGGTCAACGGCCAGGAGCTGATAGGGTCCATTGAAGGCGCCACCTTCACGCGCGACCTGTTGGCCTCTCCGGAAATCGAGTCCATCGAGATCGTCAAGGGCGCGGCCGCCGTGCAGTACGGGAGCGACGCCATCGCCGGCGTCATCAACCTCCGGACCAGGAAAGCCACGAAGCCGGCCGGGGCGCTGCTCTTCGGCCAGTACGGCCGTTTCAACACCGTGACCACGTTTGCCGCCCCGGAATTCCGCAGCGCCGATGGAAAATTCGGCGGGTATCTCTCGGCCGGTGTGAGCCAATCTGAAGGCTTCGATCTCGTGCAAAGCGATGTCCGCACGGACGGCGATCCACAGTTCAGCACGAAGAGCGTGAGCGGAAACTTCGATTATAAAATGTCAAACAGCGTCACGCTCTCCTTGTATACCCACTTCACCGACGACGAGCGGAAGACGAAGCAGAACAAGACGGGCAGCATTCCGAGTATCCGCGAGATCAAAGGCAACAACGAGCGATCCCAGAACGTGCTGCGGATGGACTGGACCCCGGATGCCGTGTCAACGTTAACCCTCTGGGGCCACCATCAAGTCTTTCAGTCCGATTCCCGCACCTTCCGGCTGGACACGGGCGTTCAGACCGCCCTGTCCAAGCGCACGCAAGAGCTGTGGGAACCCCAGTTCCAGTACACTCGGCAGATCGGACAACAACTCCTCACCTTCGGCGGCGAGCACGATATCAGGCGGGCACGGGGACAAACCGTCAAGGGAGCTTCGACCGACCAGACCGAATCGGCGGGCTGGATCCAGGATGAAATCTCGGTGCTACCGTGGATAGACGTCGTGCTGGGAGGCCGCTATACAAGCAACAGCGAAGCCGGCGGCTTCTTCAGCCCGCAGACCACCCTGCTGCTGAAGCCCGGCAACTTTCGAGGCCGCTTCACCTACACCCGAGGATTTCGCAGTCCGGATTTCGGCGAACTCGCCTTCAACTTCATCGAAGCGGGTGGGATCGGTATAATCGGGAACCCCAATCTCTCCCCCGAGAAATCCACGAGCTACACGAGCAACATTGAGTATTACTTCGAACGGGCCAAGATCGGCGCCAGCGTCTTCCGCCACGAGGTCAGCGACTTGATCCAGTTCGTGGGCGGAACCTGTTCGTCCGCCGAAGCGTCCGGGATCGGCGTGCCCCTCTCTAACTGTTTCAAGACCAGCAACGTGGCCAACACACGCAGCCAGGGCTTCGAGTTGGAAGCCGGCGCCAAGCCGTTCGACTGGCTCTATCTGGAAACCGGCTACATGTATCTCGACTCCCGCGACCTCAATACCGGCTCGTTTCTCTTCACCCGCTCACCGCATTCGTTGAAAGCCCGCGTCCGGGTCGAATACGACGGGTGGGACTTCACCGCCCGTGTCCGCTACTTCTCCTCGTTTGGGTTTTCCGACCTGAACGGCAACGCGCGGGTTGATCCGAACGAAAAGGCCCCATCCAATATCCAGGTGGACGTGCGGCTGTCGCGCATGCTGAAGAACGGCATCGAAATCTACGGCGGCGCCGAAAACCTGACCGAGTCGAGGATGAACGTCCGTTCCGGCTCGATCCCGATCGCGGGCGAACACCTCTGGTTCGTCGGCATGCGGATGACGCTGTGAGGGGACAGGCTCCGCGTCTGCAGCAGTGCCTGTCCCCGTGAATGCGGCGTGATGCGGGGGACATGGGAACTGGCCCGGGGACTGACACCCTTCCGCGAGGTATCTGTTCCCGTCCGCGAGTAAGGGAACCAACAACAAGGAGGGACGCGCGATGAGAAACACGAGAACATGGGGACTGATCATGATCCTCAGCGGTGGACTGCTGAGCCTGACCTGGCTGGTCGGAACGGTGGATGTGCAGGCCGACGACCGCACGGCAAAGCCATGCGAACCCGGCGCGTTTGAGCGCGCCGATCATTTCCTCCGCCATACGTTTACCTTTCAGGGGGAACTTGGGCTCAGTGAGGAGCAGGCCCGTCAACTGGGCGTGATCCATCAAGCGCTCAAGAAGGACCAGGTCACATCCGAAGCGGACATGCGGACGATTCAGGGGCATCTCTTCCCGCTGCTCCACAACGACAATGCCGATCTGACGGCGATCGAGGCCAGGTTCAAGCAGATCGAGTCGCTACGAACAGGGGCGCTGATGACCGCGGTCAAGGCGACCCGGGAGGCCCAGGCCGTCTTGACGCCGGAACAGCGCACAAAGATTGTTGCCCTGCTCATGCAGGAGCGGCAGCAGAGCGGACAGCGCCGGGAAGGCGTTCTTCCCGAAGGCAAAGAACGGAACTGAGGATGTTCCTCCCTGGACTGTCTCCCTTGCCGTCACGGAGCCGGTTCCATGTTCCGACCAGGAGATCTTACCCATGAGAAGTACGGACCCACGACCGGCAGTCGCCGCGTTCCTGATGTTGACTGAGTTGACGGGCGGCTGCGCCCTCGAAGAGAAGAACGCATCGAGCGCCGGCCAAGCCCCGCTGCCTTTTGCCGGCGAGGCCGAAGTGATCACCGGCACCGGGACGCCGCACAAGCAGAAGGACGCGCCGGTGGAGACCGAGCGCATCACCGGGAAGCAACTGGAAGAGGCAGGCGCCACGCACACCGGGCGGGTGTTGCAAGACGTGCTGGCCATTCAGCCGAGGCGGTGACGCTTTGTCAATCGTCAGTGGTCACTCGTCAACCGAGGGACGGAGGACAGCGAGGAATGAGGATACAGCGCGCACCGCGCACTATACATCTCGTATTGCGTGACATGTATCTCGTTCACCGTTTCACGCTTCACGAACAACGTTTCACGTGATGAGAAAGGAGCCTCATGACCTGCGCCAAATGCCGTGGCCTGCTGGTGGCAGAACGACCCTTGGATTTCTACAGTCGCTCTGCCCGGTGGAAATGCGTCAATTGCGGATGGTCTCACACGGAAAACCAACCAGCCCAGAGCCTTGTGGATCGATCACCGAACCGTGGCTCGCGCAAGAACGGGTCTCACTGATCGGAGGACACCATGCTTGAAATCGGCAAACCATCGCCCGGTTTTCGGGTTCCGGCCTTGGTCGCAGGCACGCTCATCTATCTTGATTCGACGCAGTTCATTGGCCGCTGGACGGCGCTCTGCTTCCTTCCCTATGTCGGAATCGTAGAACCCGATTTCTTACACCATCAGACCGACCGTCTCGATCGGATCGACACGACGCTGCTGATCGTCAGTTCCGGCACCCGTCCGTTGCACCGGATATGGATCGACCGTCCCACAAAACCGCGCACGCCTCTTCTGTACGATCCCTTGAGCCGACTTCATCGATCCTTCGGTGTCGCTCCGGCACAGATACCGGTGAGGTGTCAGACATTCCTGATCGACCGTGCGGGTGTCCTCCGCTTTCACCTGGTCCATGACTTCACCGACCGTGGCCTGGGCGCCCTTCACGAAATTGTCACGCTCAGCCAATCCCAAGACACAGGTGGCGTAGCAGCCACGGACACCATTGCGGGCGCAAGGGAGGAGGTCATGAACTCATAGCCTCACCTCGTTTCATTGCACCAGCGGACTACCAGCAATCAAAGAGGACACTCCCAACACCAAGGAGACACAATCATGGACAATGTCATTCATGACAATGGGAAAGCGGCGTTGAACGTGTGCGGCTGCGGCAGGCTGCACTTCACCTACGGCCCCATCACGCTGCATTTCGAGCGCGAGGAGTTTCAGGTATTTGCCGAGGTCGTAGGCCGGTTGGCCGCTCAATTCCCAGACGTCGAAGACCATCCTGGTCCCATGACCAGAGCGCCCAGAACCGAGACCATCTGCCATTGATCGATGCCGCCCACAATCAGCGAGACGCCGTTGAGAAAGGAGTCTGCATGAAGACGCGCGACTGTCCGCGCTGCCGGCGACACAGCCTCTTCCAGACCGGGGCCTTCTGGGCCTGCGGGGTCTGCAGCTATGCCATTACGCAGGCGGCGCTGCTCAT
>JACQHN010000501.1 GCA_016199015.1 Nitrospira defluvii | reverse complement strand
GGCCATACTTGCCGGCGTTCATTTGTGTAATCGCATCTTCGAGCAGCGCCGACTTCTTGTTGTAGCCGATGGTTCCCTTTTTCTGGATTTTGGGAGGGACTTTTTTGTCTGATTTGAGGGGAGTTTTTTTATCGGATCGCACGGTATAGCCTTAGAAGATTTCAGGTTTTTCAACCAGCGATGCCACTCGATCGGGGTGCCGCCAAGAGCGGCTCGCCAGGGCGTGAACACTGCCGCAGGGAACGAAAAAACCATTCGGACGGGAGCAACAGGGGTACCTCAACCAACTGCATGCTTCTCCCATGTGCCATCCTGCACAAGTAACTGGGAATGCGTGCCATTCACCCCGAACATATGAATGACAGCCCAGGGGATCTGATATGACCATGTGTCTATCCTTTTCGGCATTACCCGGCCCGATCTTGATTGGGGATTCTCCTGTGTCAGGACCGGCACAGGATCGGCAACCCAGCGCCTGCGCTTGGGGGCCGCTCCCCAGGTCCCCAGGATCATGCGGAAGGAGGCGGACAAATCCCATCTCTAGCAGGATGCGGAAAAAGTCCGCCAGCGGCGTTCTCGCATCGCTCAGAGGCTCACCGTACGGCAAGAGCATGGGATTTACCTCTTCGCTCGCTGCGGCTTTGCTGGACGGCCTTTTTGCGCATCCTGAGGGCTATTCTGACGCCGACACGGCACGTGAGCTGATCGTGCCGTGTTGCGCAACAATCGAGTTTTTCCGCAGCCTGCTAGGGAGTCACGGCAGGGGGCAGACGCAAACAGAGGTGGGTTGGGGACCATGGCTATCGCAAGCATGGTTGGTTACTTGAAGGGCGGTTTTACCCGCCGCAAGAAGTTCCGTATACTGCGTCCAGGAAGTTACTCACTGACTATGCGACGAATTATTATCTTCACCGATCTCGACGGAAGCCTGCTCGACGCCTCCAACTATTCGTTCGACGCTGCGAAAGATGCCCTTTCAGCCATTCACAGACTCGGCGCAGCGCTCATTTTAGTTTCAAGCAAGACGCGTTCAGAAATGGAGCCGCTCCGCCTTCGCCTGAATCATCTCCATCCCTTTATTGTCGAGAACGGCGGCGCGCTGTGTATCCCGAAAGGCTACTTTCCCTTTCCAATCGATGACTCGACGCCCAACGGGGAGTATGACGTCGTCGCAATTGGAGCCCCCTATGCCACCCTACGAGCAGCGCTGAAAGAAATCGGTCAGGCTCTGGGTTGTCGCTTACAGGGATTCGGGGATCTATCCGTCGAAGAAGTTGCGCAGCTCACAGGATTGTCGTCCGCCGATGCCTTACTGGCGACACGGCGGGAGTATGATGAACCCTTTGTGGTTGTGGGAGACGAGATCGCCTGGAGCCGCCTTCTGAAGGCAGCGGAGGCGCGCGGGCTACAATGTACCCGAGGAGGACGCTTCTACCACTTGATGGGGTCGAACGATAAGGGGATCGCGAGTCAGCGGCTTATGGGGTGGTATAGACATCTCGCACAAGCTGACGGACAAGGTCTGGTCACGATCGGGATCGGGGACAGCCTCAACGATCTCCCCATGCTGGCAGTGACGGACTATCCCATCCTCGTCCAGAAGCCGGACCGCTCTTACGATCCGGACGTGCAGCTTCCCCATCTCATCCGCGCCGTCGGGGTGGGGCCAGTCGGATGGAATCGAAGCCTCATGGATCTCTTGCCGACCCTCTGACGGGCGGCTGATCGACACTCCCGCACTACCCTGAGCCAACGCAGTGATTGACGCATTATGGCCTCTGCCGCGAAACATCCGGACGTCGACGACATTGAAGGCCTAAAAGAATCCCACCGGCGAACCCTAAACCAACGGCCAGCGCCACGAGGCTGACAAGAGAGCCATTGAACGTAAACGGGTTCTGGCGGCGTTGTGGATAGCGGGGGACAGAGGCTTCACCGCCTAACCAGCGACGCGCCTTGGCCTCCGCATCGACGTCCGAGATATGTTTATTCATGCCGTGTCCTTTATCCTCGACTTCCCGAGACGGTCCACCCATTACAGATGGCGTAAATCATCGGGCGCCCCGTCGCGTGAGCGAACGGAGAGCCCACGTTCGAGATAGTCCTTGGCTAAATCTTTCGCACCCAGGCCAAAGGCGATTGCCCCGGCTAAGACGATTCCTCCGAGGGTGATACCGAAGCCCACGACCACAATGTTCTGGGCAATGCCCAGCTGTTCCAGCGCCATGGCGACCGCCAATAATTGAATGCCCCAGCGTGAACAGGTGGCCACGAGCCGTGCCGGAGGCAGTCCCGCGTTCACCGCCGCAATCAGAACGGCCTGAGACACAAAATTGGACAACAACCACCCGGCGACGAGAATAAGCCCCCCCGTCACGAGATGGGGGACATAGGCCAGGAAGGATTTGGCAAAATCGTTGATCGGCTGGAGATTGAGCGCCCCCAATGCGGCGACGGTCGCAAAAATCATGACCAGCCAATAGGCGGCTTGCCCGACCAACCGCGAGGGATCGGTTTTCACGCCACCGCGTAGCAGCGCGCCCGTAACCCCCAAGCGATCGAAGAGCCGGTCTAGCCCGACCACTCGCAACAACCGCTCCAGCGCCTGACTGGCAGTCCACGCCACCACGAGCCCAGCAAAGAAAATGATGGACATCGCCAGGAGGCTGGGCAAAACCGCCAGCACCTGTCTCGCCATTAACTCCAGGGGATCGAGTAGGCCCTTTTCAAAAAATTCTTTCATGCTTCCCTCCTCCGGCCTCTACCGCAGCCTGCCTCCAGATGGATCGAGTCGCGAGCGTCAGCCGGCATGGGGTTCATTCCACCGCGCTACCAAATAGGACTTGTCCTTTTCAAAGGCCTGGCAGAGCGCTTCGATGCGCCCTTCGGCTTCGCTCGACGTAAGCCCCTGCGTATCCAGCACGAACGAGGCGGTCCGCCCCAGATACAAGGGGGTGAAGGCCTTCAACACGTGATCGCGTGGCAACACACGATTTCGATAGGCGACGGCAGCATCATAGACCACTCGCGCCCACAGATTGTCGGGGATTCGGAACTCCTGCAAGGAACAGGTCCCCAAGAGCCGCAGGCTCTGTCTGGTTCCGGGGGCCAGAATCTGATCCCAGATCGCGCCCAGATCGCTCAGGCCCTGCCGAAAGGTGCTGATCATGCGATCGACGTTGACGTTGACCGGTTCGACCCCCACCTCGTATTGAAATCCGAACAGCGGCACCGCATTCGAGCCGTCCGTCTTGGCCCAGACGGCATAATGGTCTTCCATCAGGGCGAACACCGCGCCGAGCACCTGGACCAACATTGCCGACAAGTCCGCCGCCGGATCTTTTGGATTGTGGATTTTCGCACCCAGAAAACTTTGACAGACCCGAGCCCCGCTGGCAATCGCTTCCGTCGTCATCCAAATGTCGATGCCGAACTTGGCCACTTCCGATTCCCACACATGCTTATCCAGATAGTGCTGGGCTAAATGACCGGAAAATCCGAAATCGCCGCCGATGGGTTGTCTGATTCGATGACCATAGAGCGTTCGCGTCAGCGGATACACAATGCTGTTCGTAATGGTCCCATCATACTTGTGGCGCAGATAATAGGGTGCGACATAGTCGAACCCCTGTTCGAACACCGGACTCACCAGAAGTTCAATCCATTCCGGGGTGATGCTCCGCAGATCTGAATCCACGACGGCACAGGCCTTGGCCTTCAGGCGGCGAGCGATTTCAAAGATGGTGCGAAATGCGCTTCCCTTACCGGGGATGCCGTGATAGGGCGTGATGATCTTGTGGAGAGAGCTCTGCTGATCACCGATAAAGAGCGTTTTGAGATCGACCACGGCCTGCGCCACCACGTCCTGCGTGCCATCCGTCGAGCCACCATCCGAATTCACCAAGACGGCGCGGGCTTGGGGGAAATACTTTGCCAAGCCGGCGCTGACGGCCCTGACCACATGCCCGATCGTTTCAACATTGTTGAAACTGGGGATGCCGACCAAAATGTCCGTATGGGCAAATTGCTCGACTTGCGCTTCAGTTTCAGGAGTCAGCGGGGCGGTATGGGTACCGTCAGAAACATTAGGGCCAGGCGTCATAGCTTCGTTCTCGTACGCCTCCGCCCTCATGACCTGTCTATGACATGAACAAACTGGATTGGCGAAAGGCTGGTGTGTGTCACACTATCTCTGAAGATAAGAGACACCATCTCGCATGATGATGTCAAGCAATCCCGAACCGACGCCGCCACAAGACAGCCTTGAATCGCCGATGTGGGTGCGTCGTGCTTGCAGTGCAGAAGTGACCAGCGGGGAGCGAGGACAACGTGATGCGATTAACCGCCGTCGGAGATAACGATCTGTTCCTTCCGATCAGTGCTGAACGTGGGAAGCGCGTCGTGGGCGTTGACGTAGGCGCTGAGTCGAAGTTGGTCGTCGGCGTCCATCAGAATGGGATCGACCCCCAGCCGCGACTCACTCGCCCATCGGATGGTCGCCAGTCTCACCGACAGGGGTTTGGGTTGTCCTGGAATATGGAGATGCAGTTGGAGCAGATCCCCGGCTTGCAGCCCTTTGAGTCCGGTCCGTGACCATCCTGGAATCGAGAGATCGAGCATCCGGCCATTCCAAACCAACAGACCATCTTTGGAACGCGATCCGGTGCACTCAACGATAAAGCGTGGGCGATTCTGTTGTTCCATCCATTCCTCCAAGCAAACACCTCGGCAGAATATGAAAAACAACGGAGAGCCTGATAGTCCCCGAAAGTGGGGGATCCCAAGCCCTGCCACACATGCTCTATTCACGATGCACAGCGGGAGCGTCACGAAAATGATCGGAGATACTCGGTGGGCGCGCAGGGGCGGAGGCCACGATCGGAAAAAGCCGTTAAGCCGAATGCAACGGGAAGCATTGTACGGGAGAAGCCACCGGTCAGGCGACATGGGAGGAGTCCGACGCCTTGAGCATCGACTCCACAAACTCGTGAATGCGCGCTTCAGCGGTGGCGTTCATGCTCACAATTTCGAGACCGAACGTACGCTCTTTTACCCACTGCACCATCACCCCCTCGATATCGATGGCCTTGGGCTGATCAGGCAAAAAGACACGCAGGGTGAGTTTCATGCCGACCGTCACCGGCTTGTCCCCATCGATTCGCCACCCCTTCACGGAGAGATCGCAGACCTTGCCGGTCCCAACCAGACCTTCCCCAAGGTAATAGAGGAAACAGCTGACGGGCACGCGGGAATGCGAACGCGCTGTAGGTGGCTTGGCCATGGTTCGTGGCGAGGCAGATACGCGCCGCACGGCATCAGCCTCGACTACGACTCAGTCTACTCATCTGAGCGAAGATGGCCAAGAATATTCTTTTTCTCACCACGGCCGGTGAGAACGGGCCGAGAGACACATGTCGAATGTGAACGAGAAAGACCGCAGTTAGATGAGGGCGGTCACGAATTGTTCGAGACGAGCCTGCTCGTCGGCTTTAATGGAACTGACCGCGATACCGAACTCTTGCCCGCGCGACCACCGAACAATCGCACGATCGATAAATACGGTCGGGTGCTGACCGGGAAGAAAGACGCAGAGAGTGACCACCGTACCAGGCTCAACTGGGTGTGTCCCATCGACACGCCATCCGTTGAGCGACAGGTTCCACGCAATGCCGGTTCCTTGGAACTCATCGCTGGAGTAGTACACTGAACACTGGACGGGGAAACGACGGAAGGACCGCACCTGAAACCTGGTACCCACAGGTGCGCTCGAACGAAGTGGCGCCAACGAAGAAGCCTGTTTGCTGCCACTGGCCATATCTCATTCCACCAGAGTTATGGTTGCAACGCCAGGTATTGGGGTGAGTGACGGGTTTCGAACCCGCGACCTCCGGATCCACAATCCGGCGCTCTAACCAACTGAGCTACACCCACCACACAAAGGCGCACACCGAACGGGCATCTTAACAAACCCCGAAGAACAGTCGCAACCACCTCGCGGCGACTCATGACTCGTCCGTCAGATTGCGTTAATCGAAGACGGATGCTCCCCGCACACAGTCCCAGCCGAGAGAATAGCCAAAGCGCTCAATGTCACCCTCCTCGGTTGTCGAACGCGTCTTGCATTTCTGCCAGAATGGCAGCGGTGGCGACGGGAGGATCTTGTGCATCGCGAATAGGACGTCCGATCACCAGGTAATCCGCGCCAGCCGCGATAGTTTGGGTCGGCGTGGTGACGCGCGCATGGTCATCGGTCCCTTTTCCAGCCGGTCTGACCCCTGGCGTAACGATGACCAGATTGGGCCCCACCTTGGCACGAATGGCCTGTGGCTCTTCCCCGGAAGCGACCACCCCGTCACAGCCCACCTCCGCAGCCAATAGGGCTCGGGCGGTCACCAGATCCTGGACGGTCCGCTGAATTCCCATGTCCCGCAGATCCTGCCCATCGAAATTGGTGAGCACCGTCACGGCCAATAACTTGAGCTCCGACTGGCCTCGTCCCTGCACCGCCGCAATCAAGGCTTTTCGATTCGCATGGACCGTCAAAAATGTCGCTCCCATGGCAGCGACCCGGGCCGTTGCGCGTCGGACGGTCTCTTCAATATCGAGAAACTTGAGATCGAGAAAGACACGCTTTCCTCGATCGACCAATCGCTGAACAATGTCCGGGCCCGCCACCGTATAGAGTTCCAAGCCGACTTTCACAAATCGCACCTGGTCTCCCATACGGTCGACCAGCACTTCCGCCTCCGCTGCAGAAGGGACATCCAGCGCCACAATTAGACGATCTCTTGCATCAATCCGCGTCATCATAATAGGCCACAGCCACCGAGTTTCCCCGGAGACCCAGCTGACTCCTTTCAGTTTCCTTGACCTCTCTTCACATCCTATGCTACAAGCTCAAGCTTTGAACGTAGGAGAATCCGTATGCCTGTTGTCCACAAGTCCACGATTCGCCGTGCCCGTCAATCTGAGAAACGCCGGTTGCGCAATCGCGCCACGCTCAGCTCAGTCAGAAGTGTCCTTCGCAAGGTTCAGGAAGCGATCGCTGCCAAGAAGCTGGATGAAGCGAAAGCCACCCTGCGAGCTGCCACTGCAGCACTGAGCAAAGCGGTGACCAAGGGTGTCCTAAAGCCGAATACGGCCTCGCGCCGCGTGTCCAGGCTCACCGTGCGGGTGAACGCCATCACCGCTTCCGCGTAACCGTTCTGATATTCGACACCGGTCTCGAACCTGCCTGGCGCGGGGCCGGTATTGTCGTCTGTACCCGTTCGGTATGCCGCGCTTGTTTCGATGGCTGGCCGCAGAGCCGAAACAAGAGGTCTTCCATCACGCGAACGGGGGTACTGCCGCTCCCCCCTTTGAGCTTCGAGTCGGTTTCCATAAACCACTGAAAGGCCTGGGTAAGCTGGTCATCGGAGAATTGCGCCAGAAATCCTCGTACCCGAGCCGGATCCATCCGAAGCGTCCGGGCTGCTTCGCCCTCCCGCCCCCCTGACCCGAGCTGCTCCTTCGTTTTCCACAACCGCCGGTATTGCCAGACTAACGCCCCCAGGATCCGTAACGGGGCCTCTCCGTTTTCCACATTTCTGGCAAGAATCCGCAACGCCCGCCCATGGTCATGCGCACCGATGGCACCCATGAGATCGAACACCGATGCGCCGGGCTCGGTTCCCCGAAGCGCCTCTACATCCGACGACTGCACGGTCCTGTCAGGTGGCACATAGGCGGCGAGTTTCTCGAGCTCGCTTCGCACTGCATAGAGGGATTCGCTCCCCGCCTCCTTGAGCAACTGGGCAGCCTCCTCGTGAATGCGCACGCCCAGCGCGGTTGCTTCCTGGCGAATCCATGCCGAGAGCTGTGCGTCCCGCAATGGGGCACACGTCACGGTTACAGCCTTTTTGGTCAGGGCTTGTGTCCACTTGAGACGGCCGTCCAGCTTCACGCCCGCGACGATCAGCGTCGTCGTCTCGTTCGGGGCCGATAGATAGGACAAGAGCTTCTCGCCTTCGCGCGCCGAGAGCTTCTCCACAGACTTATAGACAATGACGCGACGAGCGGCGAACGCAGGGATTTCTGCCGCACAGGCCAAGACGTCTTCAACCGATGAATCGTCACCGTGGAACACATCGTAATTAAACCCGCTATCCAACGCCGCTCCCAACGCCGCCTCTCTAAGAATGGCAATGGATTGGTCGCGCAGGTAGTCTTCCTCGCCAACCACGGCGTAGAGCGGCAATACCCCGCTACGCGCGAGGGATTGCGACAGCTCCATACTCATGACCGCTACACTCATCCGTGAAGGCTCTCTATGAGATTATCGTGCCGCGCCGGGCTGGCCGCCGGTAGCAGAACCGGCATCCGCTTTGATCGGGCGCTTCAGCGCCTTGTCTAATTCGCCGGCATCCAGAAACAGCAGAAATCGTGACGCCAAATCTTCCGCGATGAAACGGCCTGCCTGCTCCAGCGCCCGGTTTTGCAACACGCGGTTAAATTGCAGATCTTGTGTCAGAAAAAACTCCGAGGTTCCTTTAGCGACCTGAGACCAGACAACTTTTTTCGTTTTCGCCTCCTCGATCCTGACACTCACGAGCATTTCCACTCGGCTTTCAAACGTCGTGGTCTGATCAAAGCTGAGGGTCGGCAGTGAGATCTGCATGATTTGCCCGGACAGAAAGAGATCGGCCCCGGCCGAGGGCCCGACGATTTCCGCACCCGCTCCGGACGAGAACTCTCGACGCAGGTAATTAGCCAGCTTGATCTCAAAGTTCGGCTCATAGGTACTGTTGGAGATGGGAAGAATCGCCAGACGTGGCGCCTGGGGTCGCTTGGCCTCCGACTCCGGCGCACCACCGATCGTGGGGCCGGCGCCCTGCACTCGAAACTGGTAGCCGCAGGCGGCGATATTCATCGCCATAAGGCAAAAGACAAAAGGCAAAAGACAAAAGTAGATTGCGCGTCCGGCACTTTTTCCTTTTTCCTTTTTCCTTTTTCCTT
>JACQHN010000500.1 GCA_016199015.1 Nitrospira defluvii | reverse complement strand
CTGGCGACGATGCTGGCCTTGAGGACTGGTCTGCAGGTCGTACGGGTCGTGAGCTACATCGTGCCTGCGACGGCTTTCCTCACGCTGGTCTATTCGTTCTTCCGAATGGGCCAGGCGCTTGGAGGCCGCTATATCAACGCGTATGTCGATGCCTCATCCACGTTTTTTGCCATGGGCATGCTGGCGGAAGTGATTTCGGCCGACGGCCTGATCGTTCGGTCGGACACCGGAAGTCATGGGGCCTACGGGATGTACCTGGCATTCGTGCTGGTCTTCAGCCTCTGCCTGGCGCTATTTCGCGGGTGGGACGGTATTGTGAATCGATCTTATGCGGCACTACAGGCGGTGGTGGTGTGTCCGCTCTGTCTCATCGGCATATTCTTTACCGGCTCACGGTCCAGCCTTGTGCTCATCGTCGGGGCGCTGCTGTTGCTGGTGGTTCTTCTTGTGCTGAATCCAGGACGTGTGATCACCGGATCACGACGGCTCATGGCCGCGGCTCTGATCGTTGTGGTTCCCTTCGGTCTTCTCGGGTTGGTCCGGACAATTGGCCCGAGCATTCCCACCCTTGAACGGATGCAGGAGACGCTGACACACCCGCTGGAAATCGGGCGGACGGCGCGCGGTGACCTGTCTCCCATGAAGGAAGGCGACGATGGGACGGAGAGATCGGTCAAGAATGTTCAGATGCGAGTGTGGTTGTGGGGCCAGGCCATACGGTATCTCGTCGCCCATCCCATGACGATGGTGACGGGAATCGGGTACGATCGCCGGCGATTCGTCGAGGACGTGGTCGGTGTGCCGTACGAAGGGTACAACTTCAATTACCAGACGGCCCATAATCTGTTTCTCGATATTTTGATCAAGGGAGGAGTGGGGCCGCTGCTTCCCTTGTTGGCGGCCTGCCTCTGGCTCTTCTGGGTCGGTGTGAAAAGCGTCACGATTCCCATACGGGATGAGGGTGCGATTGCAAGAATCGGAACAGGGTGGGCCTTGCTGGCGTTTTGGCCGGCGCTGATTCTCGTGAGCTTCACATGCGAAGAACTATTAACAGATAATCTTATGCTGCATTGGACGGCCTTGTTCGGGCTGTTGCTCGGACTATGCGGAACCGCCTTGGCCACGTGGCTGCCGAACCGCATGGTTCACATGACGGCGACCGCGGGCATTGGCGGAGGTCCTGCCTATATCACGGCCCTGTGTCGCCATCACCTGGCTAAAGGGATGGAAGTCCGTATTTTCTGCTCAGACGAAAAACCCTATGTGGATATCTGGCGCCGCATGGGAATCGACCTCTCCGTGCTTCCCATGCGACGACCGAACGCATTGTCTGTATGGCAACTACTGAAAGAATTGCTTCGAGCTCCGGCTCCGATCCATGCCCACGGCAGGGGGGCGGCATTTTTTGCGATAGGGGTCAAGATCCTCGTGCGTGTTCCGGTGATCTATACCCCTCACGGCCCACATTACGCGTACAACCGCGGAAGGCGGTATGTCTCGGGCTGGCTGTTCGAAGCCCTGTGTCGGGTGCTGTTAGATGCCATTATCTATGTGTCCGCAGGGGAACGGGAGGTCGCCCGGCAACGGCGGCTGCCGATCGGCAATTCCTGCATCGTCGTGTCGGGCCTCGTATGCCGGAGGGACGGTACGTCTTTCGAAACGGCCGCGCGCGATCTTTTGCGGGCGGAACTGAATATTCCTCCCGGCCGATTCGTCATCGGATGGATCGGCCGGTTTCATGAGCAGAAAGGTCTGGACATTTTACTGGAATCCATCCCGTCCGTATGTGCCAAGATCCCCGCGCCGATCTGGGTGGTCGTCGGTGATGGAACGGCTCAGGACACCGGCGCGTGCCGGGCGAAACTTGGGGAAACCGGGCTTGCGGCACACGTCCTGTTTTTGGGCGGGCGCGCCGACGCCTTTGCGCTGATCCGGGCCTTCGATCTGTACATTTCTACGTCACGCTGGGAAGGACTCCCGCTCGTGCTCCTGGAAGTCATGGAACAAGGCGTACCGATCGTGGCGAGTGACGTGGTCGGCAACCGGGATGTTCTTGAGGGATGGGGGGTCCTCTACGCTCCGAATGATTCATGCGCTGCGGCGGACGCTCAGGTTCGTCTGGCGACCGACGAGTCGTTGAGGCAACGATTGGTGGCGGCCGGCCGGGAAGTTCGTCTGACACGGTTTTCGCTTTCCCGCATGCTCGCGGATATGGATCGTGCCTATGTTGAGATCCTTGGTGATGAGATCGCCGGCGAGGTCATGCGGTGACCGAAGGCAGTTGCGACGGGCTCACCCGGCACATCATCGTGATGGATATCGGTGCATCTTCGGTGGAATTCGAGATTCGGTCGATATCCTGGTGAACGTGACCAATGCATACGAGAAATCGCTATACAGGTATCAAGCAGGGTGGTCACCGTGTCGGAACAATCGGTGTGTTGGTGGTGGAGATAATCTTCGGGTACGTGTCTGGGGGCAAGCCGGCTCACAGCATGCATGAAAAGGGGAAGGCGATCAGTTGATGCCATCGAAAAGTGGGATGCCCGCGAGCTCTGTGTCCTCATTGAGCCGTGCAGCTCTCCCATTGATCGTCTCCGATGTAGTGCTTCAGGGGGCGCGATATGCCTTTATCCTCTACCTTGGGTCCCAGTCACTGTCTTATTTGGGATCATTCCTGATGGGCGGGGCGCTGGGATCGCTCTTGGGGG
>JACQHN010000510.1 GCA_016199015.1 Nitrospira defluvii | reverse complement strand
GGCTGGAACGACCCCGCGCGCTCCAGCCGCTTCCGGGTCATCCCGCTCGGCAGCCCTGACGAAGTCGACCAACTGCCCATGTTCAGCCGGCTCTTCCGCCAATTGGGCGTTTCGCTCCCTCAACTTGCAGAACCGGGCCACAATCTGCGCCTCGACTCGCAAGAACATACGTTCAATGTCTTTCACATTCCTCACGCCGAAGGAAGCCCCCATATTCCTGCGCAGCAAGAGTTCGTGCTCAAGTACGGCGTCCGTTCAGTATTGGGATTCGGAGCGCCCCTTCCCAACGGAGACCTCTTCTCAGTCATCCTATTCAGTAAAGAGGTCATCCCGGAGGCGACGGCACAGCTCTTCAAACCTCTCGCCCTCTGTGCGCAGATTGCCCTCGCTCCCCATGTGGACATGGCCCCGTTGCCACAGGCCTCAGCCACGCCCCTCTCGACCATCAAGGGGGCCGGCACTGACAATCCCACGATTACACAGCTGAATGCACGGATCACCGCGCTGGAGAAACTGCTGACGGTCCATGAACAGACGGTGGACGTACAAGCCAATCGCATCGGCATGATCGTCGGCGGCGCCGATATGGGCACATGGGAATGGGACATTCCCACCGGATATGTCACCTTCAACCAACGATGGGCGAGCATGCTCGGGTATCGCCTGGAGGACCTCGAGCCTCACGTCCGAACATGGGAATATTTGATACACCCCGACGACAGGCCCGCTGTAATGGAGGCGGTCTCTGCCCACCTTCGGGGAGAGACCCCTAGTTATTCGAGCGAACATCGTCTGCGAAACAAAACCGGCGCATGGCAATGGATCTTTGACAGCGGGTGCGTCCTCGTCCGCGATGCATCCGGCGCACCTGTGCGCGCCGCCGGTATTCATTTCGACATCTCGGCGCGGAAAGCGCGAGAAGAAGCGGAGACGCGCGCGCGTCAGGAGTTACAGGAGACACGGCGAGCCTTGGACGAGGCACAGACCCTGGCCCATCTGGGGTTCTGGGAATGGAACATCGCGACCGGAGCCGAACACTGGTCCGACGAGCAATACAAGATCTTTGGGCTCGATCCGAACCATACCACGCCCAGCTACGAGCTGTTTCTTGCGACCCTGCATCCGGAGGATACGTGCCGAGTGCAGCGCGCAGTCGAGGCGTCGCTCACCGACAATGCTCCCTATAATCTCGAGTGCCGGATTATCCGACCCAGCGGCGAAGTCCGGCATACCCATTGTCGTGGCGTGGTCCATCGTGATGTAGTCGGGCGTGCGGTCAGCATGGCCGGGACCGTTCTAGACGTCACCGATTTTAAAACTGCTGAGTCCGCCTTGCGAGCCAGTGAAGAGAAGATCCGCTCCGTCTTTGAGAGCGCCATCGAAGGCATCATCGTCATTGACGATCACGGTCTGATCGAAAACGTCAATCCCGCCCTGCTCACACTCCTTGGTTACAAGGAGCAGGACCTCTTGGGGCGGAACATCAAGATGCTGATGCCGTCTCCCTATCGCGACCAACATGACTGCTTCCTCGCCACCTATTTGATCACCGGCCAACGAAGCATCATCGGCTCGGTGCGCGAAGTGCAAGTCCTGCGGAAAAATGGCGCCCTGCTTGATGTGCACCTCTCCGTCAGTGAGATGCTGGTCGGAACTTCCCGAAAATATACGGGCATGCTCCACGATATTTCAGAACGGAAGCGGATGGAGCAAGCGCTACGAGAGAGTGAAGAACGCTTCCGGCAGCTGGCTGAGCATATCGATGCGGTGTTTTGGCTGACCTCCGCCGACAAACACCAGATGCTCTATGTCAGTCCCGCCTTCGAGACCATCTGGGGACGGTCCCGTGATGCCCTCTATGCGAATCCCATGCTGTGGATCGAGTGCATCCATCCTGAGGATCGTGAACGGATCGCCATCGCGGCCGCCTGTCAATCGTACCTCCCCTATGACGAAGAATACCGCATCCTGACCTCTACCGGAACCGTACGATGGATTCGTGATCAAGGCTTCCCGGTGAAAGATCAGCAGGGAACCGTCTATCGCTTGGCGGGCATCGCTGTCGACATCACGGCTGCGAAAGACATGGAAGCGGCCGTGCGTGCCAGCGAGCGGCGGTATCGTTCCCTGGTCGAATTGTCGCCCAGCGCCGTCTTCGTCAACTGCGACGGTCGAATGGTCTTTGCCAATCAGGCCTGCGCGACTCTGCTGGGCGCACAGACTGCCGCGCAACTGATCGGACGACGGGTCTTCGACTTTGTTCACCCTGAATCACAACCGGTGATCAAAGAGCGCATGACGACGATGGCCAGCACTCACAAGGCCGTGCCCAGAATCGAAGAGCGATTCTGTCGCCTCGACGGGAGCATGATCACGGTCGAGGTTACGGCAGCGCCGGTCGCCTTCGAGGGCACACCGGCGTTTCTGGTCATTGCCAATGATGTCACCGCGCGCCAGCATTTAGAACAGGCGCTGCTATCGACGAATGCGCAACTGATGGGCATTCTGAGTGCCGCCAGACGCCTGTCCATCATTGCCACAGACATCACAGGGGTGATCACAACATTCAATACTGGGGCCGAAGCTCTCCTGGGATACTCCGCCGAGGAGGTGATCGGAAAGCATTCTCCCACTCTGCTGCACCTTCCTGCCGAAGTCGAGCAGCGTGGCCGAGAGCTGAGCACGCTGTATGAACGTCCAATTCAGGGGTTCGAGGTTTTCGTCGACAACGCGCGGCAGGGCGGCTATGACGAACGAGAATGGACCTATGTGAGAAAAGACGGCACCCACTTCACGGTTCTCCTGACCATCACTGCCCTTCGAAATGAAGAAGATATCATCACAGGCTATCTGGCATTAGGGAAAGACATCACCAAACGCAAGCAGTCTGAAGCCGCTCTCTTGCAAGCCACGCGTGAGTTGCAGCACAACAACGTCGAACTCGCCAAGGCCAGAGACGAGGCCCTTCAGGCCGTTCAGCTCAAAGCTGATTTCCTCGCGACCATGAGCCACGAAATTAGGACCCCGATGAATGCGATTATTGGCATGACGGGACTCTTGCTGGATACCACCCTGACCAAGGACCAGCACGAGTTCGCCGACACCGTCCGCCGCTCCAGCGATGCCTTGCTGACCTTGGTGAACGACATTCTCGATTTCTCAAAAATCGAGGCCGGCAAGCTCCACTTTGAAAATCTCGCCTTTGACCTGTGCACCACCATAGAAGATACCTTGGAGCTGCTCGCGGAACAGGCGCAGAGCAAGGGGCTAGAGCTGATCGGGCTGGTCGATGCCGCGGTTCCGATCAGCGTCCTGGGCGATCCCGGCCGGCTCCGTCAGATTCTGGTCAACCTGGTCGGCAATGCCATCAAGTTCACCTCCTCCGGCGAAGTCTTTCTCCATGTCACGCGCGAAGCAAACGGGGGACCGGATTTCCTTCGGTTCGCCATTCGGGATACCGGAATCGGCATTCCCGAGGCCGTGCAGGCGCGACTGTTCCAAGCCTTCATCCAGGCCGACAGCTCGACCACCCGTCGATACGGCGGCACCGGCCTAGGGCTCGCCATTTGCCAGCGTTTGGTCCGTCAGATGCAGGGCCAGATCGGAATCGAGAGCCGGCCAGGCCAGGGCAGCACCTTCTGGTTTACCGCGCAGATCCCTGAAACGGCGCTCACCGCCCCGCCTGTCCCGATTTCTCGGACGCAGCTTCGTGGACGCCGCATTCTGCTGGTCGACCACAATAAGACCACCAGACATGCCCTCCACCAACAACTCGTGACCTATGGAATGGATTGTGCGGGAGCGCACAATGGCCCCGAGGCCTACGAGATGGCACGCGCAGCCGCAGCCAAGCAGAAACCGTTCGACCTCGCCTTGATTGAGCTGCACCTCCCAGGGATGGATGGATTCGAGACGGCCACACGCTTGAAGGGCGACCCCGCGACCGCCGCCACGCGAGTGGTCATTCTTACCACGGTGGGACGGCGGGGTGACGGCAGCACCGCCCAAGCCCTCGGCATCGATGCCTACCTGACCAAGCCCCTGCGACAGACACAACTGCTCGACTGCCTCTGCCGGCTGGTGGGTGGCCCAACCCCAGCCGAAGCGGCGGATCAGGCCGCGGCGCCGCCGCTGATCACGAGGCACACTTTGGCCGAAGCCCGGACGTCGACCGTCACACGGTTACTGGTGGCGGAAGACAACGCGGTGAATCAAAAGGTCGCCTGCAAGATGCTGGAGAAACTTGGGTGCCGGGTCGATGTCGTAGGTAACGGCCAGGAAGCCGTCGCGGCTCACGAACGCGCCCCCTATCCGTTGATCTTCATGGACTGTCAGATGCCCGAGATGGACGGATTCGAAGCCACCGCCATGATCCGCAAAATGGAAGGCGCTTCACGGCATACGCCGATCATCGCGATGACGGCAAATGCTATGAAGGGTGATCGCGAGAAGTGTCTCGCCGCAGGGATGGACGACTACGTGGCCAAACCGATCCGCCCGAAAGATTTGCAGGCCATCCTCGACCGCTGGCTGCATAAGCGCGACCAGACAGCCGCTTAGCGGAGCCTCCCCACGCAGCCGGTCCTCTGCTCCCGTGACTTCGAACCAGCGAAGATCCACCTCCTCTCACATTCCCTCATCCGGCAATTGACAGAACTCGATGCGCCCACTAGGATACGCGCTCACTTAGGAGGGTGAGTGTACGCGTGAGTCATCCGTCTCCGTCCGGTCCCGCATCATCACTTCCCACATCACTCAGCCGCGTTGAGCAGGTTTTCGAATTCCTGGTCTTCGGCAGCCGATGGATTCAAGCACCGCTCTATGGCGGCCTCATCATCGCCGAAGTGCTGTATGCGTCCAAGTTCTTACTTGAACTCTGGGAGATGGGGATTCACTTCAAGCAGCTCGAAGAAACCAAATTCATGTTGGGCGTGCTCGGACTGATCGACGTGACGATGGTGGCCAACCTGTTGACCATGGTCATCATCGGTGGCTACGCCACGTTCGTGAGCAAACTCGAGCTCGAGACCCACCCCGACCGCCCGGAGTGGCTCACTCATGTGGACCCTGGCACCATCAAGATCAAACTGGCGGCCTCCCTGGTCGGAATCTCCAGTATTCATCTGCTCAAATCCTTCGTCGATATCGCGAACGAAAACTCCGAACACGTCAAGTGGAAGATCTTCATTCACATGACGTTCCTCGGCTCTGCGATTCTGTTGGCCTATACCGACAAGCTGATGCAGCGGGACCGGAAGCATTAGCCCGATCATGATGGCGGATCAAATTAGATACCGACGTATCTAATTTGATACTGGACACGCCAACGACTACCGGGCGATGCTCTCACATAGCCTGCGCACCGAGGGCGTTTTACTCCCTAATTACGATCACCTGAAACTCATCATTCTCCGCTATATGGACCCCGAGTGGACTACGAGCGACCCCGTCCCGGAGGGATGCCCGAAGACTCTAACGGTGTTCATGATCGAGGATCCTTGGCATGGCGTGCTGCTGATCGCGGCAGCCCAGAAAGTGGTTCACAAACAACGGCGCCAAACCGTGAACTTCCTCGAGGCACGACGACGATACCAGACTTTTTCTTCAACGCGAGAACCCATGACGCCTTCGCCCAGCCACCAACCACATCCTGAAGACTATCCTCTCGTTGGATCGGATGAGGTTCGGCTTGCGACCATCCATTCGCTAATCCATCGACTTTCTCATGGACGCGTCGCACTCAGTCTCTCCAGCGGAGACGTCAGGAGTGCGCGGTTGGGTTCGTGATCTACCGGAAGATTAGCCAAGCTCAATATGACCTCGAAATGTAGCTCTTCATGGTGCAATTTCTGGCCAAAGTGAGCCAAAACCTGCCGTTGAAGGAGACATTATGACACCCTCTTCAGATAGGGAATCCGAGTGGGCGGCGAAACAATCCGGGCGCATGTCACTCTCTCAGGTCCTCGCCGATGAATACCAACAATGTCACCCCACCGCCCGCCCGCTCAAAGAATTCGGCTTCGACCCCGCCACGTCCGAAACAGAACGCCTGAAAATCATCTATCGGGCGATCCACGGACTCACCACTAAACGATCCGCGCTCTGTTTCTCCGGTGGAGGTATCCGGAGCGCGACTTTCGGACTGGGGGTGCTCAAGAGCCTCGCCCGCTTGGGAATTTTAGATCGATTCGACTACCTCTCGACTGTTTCCGGTGGCGGCTACATCGGTAGCTGGTTGACCGCCTGGATCAAACGGACCGATCTGAAAACGGTTTCGGAGGAATTGCGCAAGCGGCCTACCTCGCCCTTGGAGCCGGAAGTGGCGCCGATATCATGGATCAGAGCCTACAGTAACTATTTGAGCCCGAAGCTGGGCCTGTTCTCGGGCGACGGCTGGACACTGGTCGGCACCTACCTGAGGAACGTGACGCTGAATTGGTTCATCCTCGTACCAATCTTGGCTGCGCTGCTGATGTTTCCACGTGTCTATATCGCCCTCGTCAAGTTATCGATTCCAGCGAAAGGCCAATGGGCCCTCCTCTCCGCCAGTCTTGCGCTCGCCCTCCTCGGCCTGACCTATGTCCACCTATATCGCCCCAGTCTCGTCGCCGATTGCCCCGCCCCTTCCTCCCGCACTGTCCCGACCGGGCCTGCGCTATGGTATCAACGATGGTCGCCACGATCGCTCTATCGTTTCCTCAAACGGGCTGAGAGTCCGAGTGTGTTTACCTGGTTCTGCCTATTCCCATTAGTCGCAACTGTGCTTCTGCTCACCATTTGCTGGTCCTGGTACGTCAACACCTGGCCTGCCGGGATGGTCCCATCCGTGGATCTCTTTCTGGAGGGTCGACTGCCGGCATGGTTGACGTTCGGAGTTGTTGCAGCCGTGCTCCATCTGACGAGCTGGACACTCTCCGGTTGTTGGCTCTTTTACGCCAAGCCAGAACGCGACCTAGCCTTCGTGAAGAATTGCAAACCCATGTACACAGACATCTGGTGGCTGCTGAAGGAATTGGGCGTGGTGGGCGTTTCAGGCTTCGTCGGCGGGACCTTGCTCTGGGCTCTGTTGAACCCATCTCTGCTCAGCGGAACGGTCGCCGCGTTCGCGGAATGGTATACCTGCGTCACGCCCCTCTTGGTTATCGGCATCTATCTCGTTACAGCCACACTCTTTATCGGCTTTTCGAGTCAGTACACCCGTGAAGAAGACCGCGAGTGGTGGGGCCGCGCGGGATCCTGGATGCTCGCGAGTGGATTCGCCTGGCTGGCTCTTGCGAGCATCGTGATCTTGATTCCGGCCCTCATCGAACAACTGCCTCGCCTGATCGGCTCAGTTGGCGGCGTATCGGGGTTACTCGCTCTGTATTTTGGGTTCAGTTCCAAGACACGGGCACAAGAAGATGAAGGCAGGAATCGGAGTGTTGGAGAAATTGCCCTGGGCTTACTGCCCAAGCTCAGCGCGCCGATCTTCGTCGTGTTCCTCCTCGGCCTCCTCTCGTTGGGCACCAGCTCGCTTCTCGAATACTTGAGTTTGTCCTTCGGACCAACAGCGGACATCTCGAGTACACGTTGGGACGTTATGGGAATCGGAATGCCCAAGCTTCCCTCTGCTCATCTCTATGTGCTGCACGCGACCTCCCTCAATCTCTTGTTGGTCGTCTTGGCCTGTTCGCTCGGCCTGAGTTTCTTGATGGCGTGGTTTGTGAACATCAACACCTTCTCACTCCATGCGCTCTACCGTAACCGTTTGGTCCGAGCCTACCTCGGAGCCTCTCAGGCACAGCGAAAGGCCAATCCATTTTCCGGCTTCGACGCGGCAGACAATCTCGAAATCAAAGACCTCGTGCACAAGCCCTTTCATGTCATCAACGCGGCACTCAATTTGGTGCATGGAGACAACATCGCCTGGCAAGAACGCAAGGCCCACTCGTTTACCATCTCGCCTCTGCACTGCGGCAGCGCGGTGCACACCGCACCGCGCTCCAACGTAACCGACCTGGAGCATGAAGGTCAGCTGGGCTATCGCCGCTCAAGCGTCTACGGCGTTCAACGCAGTGGAGCGGGAAACAAATCGATCACGCTCGGGACAGCCCTCGCCATTTCCGGGGCCGCCGCGAGCCCGAATATGGGATACCATTCATCCGCACCTGTGGCCTTTTTGTTGACCCTCTTCAACATTCGTCTCGGTTGGTGGCTCGGGAATCCCGGCGAAGCCGGGGAACGCATGACCTTTGCACTGAAAGAACCCCAGAAGGCCTATCAGGCCGTGTGCCCCAATTTCGCCTTATTTCCTCTGTTCGCCGAAGCCCTCGGATTCACCGATTCCTGCCATCCCTACGTCTATCTCTCTGATGGAGGACATTTCGAAAATCTGGGTCTCTACGAAATGGTCCTCCGTCGCTGTCACTGCATTCTCGTGGTGGATGCAAGCTGCGATCCCACCTACAAGTTCGAAGACCTCGGCAATGCCATCAGAAAAATTCGGGTCGACCTCGGCATCGACATCGAGATCGACACCACCATGGTGTCTCCAGACAAAACCACCGGCCTCACGGCCTGGCATCACGCGATCGGGAAGATTCGGTACGACAAAGTCGACGACGAAGCCACCGTCGGCACCCTCATCTATCTCAAGCCCTCGTTGACCGGCGATGAACCCTCCGATGTACGGGAATATGCCTCGAAACGATCGGTCTTTCCCCACGAACCGACCGCCGATCAATTTTTCAGCGAATCCCAATTTGAGTCATACCGTGGGCTCGGGGAACATGCTGCGTGGGAAGTCTTGCGCCATGCGTCGCCCCAGTCGAGCGATGCGTCGGGGCTCTGCGAAGCGCTCAAGTCCCACTGGGTCACAATGCCTCCAGGCATTCAAACGTCCTTCTTACGGGACACACAGACGTTGATTGATCTTGAAAACATGCTGCGCACCGATCCCACCTTGGCGAAATACGATCTCGAAATGTACCCGGAGCTGACGAAGCTGTTCGGGATGGACATCGGGAAGCTGGCCGAACTCGACACCCGTTCCGCTCTGCACATGTGCAATATGCAGTTGCAGCTCATGGAGAACGTGTTGCTTGCCGTCAAGCTGGATGAGAACCACGCCCACTCATTCAGTCAGGGATGGATGAATCTGTTCCGTCGGTGGAGTGCGGCTCCGACATTGCGCGCGTTCTGGCCCACGCTTCGGGCTACGTACAACCGCGAGTTCGTCGAGTTCGCTGAGGCACATTTGGACTTACCTGCTGCGCTCGCCATCGATCGGTATACGGTGTCTGACGGATTCATCCAGCAGATTGTCGAAGAGTTTGCTCTCGAAACGCCGGGACTGCGGGAAGAGTTCCGCCAGGCGCTCCGCCAGCCTCTATCGCTGGGAAAGGCGGGGCCAGCCTTGTGGATCGCGAAGGAGAAG
>JACQHN010000517.1 GCA_016199015.1 Nitrospira defluvii | reverse complement strand
GTTGCTCACTTCGAGCGGATGCAGCTATCTTTTCTATCCACATGCCAAAGAATTTACAGAGAAGGCCAAAGGCGCCAATACCGTCGAGACCCTCATCAATCTGACCAACATGATGGAGGCGAGCGCTAAGGCCGGTCAAAACGGAAGAGGGAACGATCAAGCCTTCAATGATCTGCACAATCAACTGCATGCCTTCGACAACTCGCTCTGTTGCGTCGAAAAAGACAAACGCGAGACTCCCGCCTATGCGCTTACCGTGACGCACAATAAGGAGTTGTGGGCGATTTTCAAGCGGGTCTGGAAGTTTAAAGACGATCAACCCCAACGCAGCCAGCACCTGGAACTCTTTGCAACCGAGGTGCGCGAGCTCCGCGAGTCCCTGCAGACGTTGAAATGATTCGGGCAATGTTGCACAGTGCGCCACGACAGATGTAGCCCGCGTGCCCATGTGACAAGAACAGGACATTGACACCGACCACAGGCTTCAAGAGATTTGTACACGAAGCCGTGGCCCGCGATCGGCTGTCCCGCATGCGACGGCCGATCGCGGAGGGACCAACTTCGCCTGATCGGCGGGTACGGCAGGAGCATCGAAGGGGGTCGAGCAGGCGCATGCGAAACGACAGCTTCAAGGACTTTGTCTTGGACCAACTCGGCGCGATGCCCGACCTCACGGGCAAAGCCATGTTTGGCGGCTATGGCCTCTACCACCGGGCGAGCTTCTTCGGCATCATCCATAAAGGCCGGCTCTTTTTCAAAACCAACGACATGACGCAACCAATGTATCGATCACGCGGCATGCAACCCTTCCGCCCCAGCGCCCGGCAAACCCTCAAACGATATTACGAAGTGCCGGTGGACATTCTCGAAGATCCGAGGGATCTGGCGGCCTGGGCTCAACATGCCGCAGTCCCGCCAAGCGCCCAGCTTGTGCTCCCCTTCAGCGCACCGCTCCCCGCTAGCCTCGGCTATGGGGACCTGTCCGTGATTGCAGGAACAGAAACGTAATTCTTTGTATGGGACCGCACCATGAGCCTGCAGCCACTCACAACTCCGCCGATGCTCTGGACCATCGGCCACTCGACCCGTTCCAGCGAAGAGTTCCTCGCGTTGTTGACCGCACATGAGATCTCACGGCTCGTCGACGTGCGTCGTTACCCGGGATCGCGGCGCTACCCACACTTTCACTCCGACGCGCTGGCGAAAAGTCTCACCGAGGCAGGACTTGCTTATCAACACATGCCGGCGTTGGGTGGTCGGCGAACGGCTCGCCCGGACTCTCATAACAACGGTTGGAAGAATGCCAGCTTTCGCGGCTATGCGGACTACATGCAGACGGAAGAATTTCAGGGAGCCATCGAAGAGCTTATGGCGTATAACACACACCTGCGAACGGCCATCATGTGTGCGGAAGCGGTCCCCTGGCGTTGCCATCGGTCATTGATCGCCGATGCCCTCGTGATGCGAGGCTGGCAAGTCGTGCACATCATGGGCCCAGGCCAGGTGAAGATCCATCACCTGACGGCTTTCGCCGTCCTGCAGGGCGACCGTCTGCTCTACCCCGCGCCGACGGACCAGGACACCTCGCCTCGCCTGTTCTGAGCACCTGATAGCATCGATCTCTCAACCCGCATGTGGTCGGTACCCCCTCAGGAATTTTAACTTCATCATCAATTTGGGGATTAAGCCTCGCACGCGCTCTCCAAATAGCCACAAAACTTCGCAAAAGCGTTATAATCCTCCGACGATCGTGGGAACCCAGCGACGATCGTTCAACACATGTCTTTACTAATCGGACAGCCTATCAGTGCTGACGAGCTCGAACAGGTAACCAGTACTTGGCCGCCTGAACGGTTTGCTACGCTGTGTAATACCATGGCTTGGGCAGCGTCGGGGCGAGCATTTCAAACATTCCCCTCATTCACAAGCCGCATCAACGTGAAGGATGGTGGAGTAGATGCGGAATGGACTGTGGAAATCCTTCATGGGAACGGACGTATTCCCACACCAATTCTTGGGCCGGGATGGAACGTTTTCCAGTACAAACAACGAGACGTCTTCGCCCGTAAGCGTCAACCTATAATTTCCAATCTCCGATCCTCGCTCAACGGAGCAATTAAGGAAGTAGCGAAGAATTTCGGAAAGATACCCGACCAGTACATTCTCTTCGTCAACATTCATCTCACCCCAAACGAGACGGCCTCTCTCAAAAAAAGCATCAGGGCAAATGATGACGAAAATGCACAGACCCACGTCGAAGTGATTGGAGCCGAAGAACTCGCTGCCTTACTGAATGATCACCCGCATCTTCGGGCCTCGTTTTTCACTCCAATGGCGTTTCAAACTTGGGAAGACGCTTATAGTTCCCATCGTAGCAAGAAGCGATTTGGTTCTCACGTGGAACTTGTCGGCAGGGAATCTGAAGTGGACCGTTTAAGGGCTCTTGTCGATGCCTCTCATATTCAAGCGATCGTGGTAAGCGGTCCCCATGATATGGGGAAAAGCCGTCTCGCGCTCGAAGCAACCAAACACAAGCCTTATGACACAGCCGTTGCGTTAGACCCGCGCTCAACTAGTTTGACAGATTATCGCAACCTATGCACGAACCGCTCAGAAATCATCTGTATCGTCGAAGACCCGGAACTCGATACCCTTCAGACTCTTATCGGTGAGGCTTTATCAGTGTCTGGACTGAAGTTGCTTATCACACTTCCAACAGCCGCCGAGGCGTCGGATTTGAGCTATGGATTTGACGACCGTATTGGGTCGCTTGAGCTTTCTCCGTTGAACGATGAAGCCGCCAGGAAACTTCTCCAGGCAACAGGGCAGGTTTTTGATTACGGGATTCAAGACTGGATTCTCAGCCAGGCCGGGGGAGTACCCGGCATCATCCTGGCTGCAGCCAGCATCGGTAGCGGCCTCCGCCAAGACCATACGGTCTTCAGTACAGCAGCAGGGAAAGAGTTCGAGCGTCGAATCGCTCAGGAACTAGGAGAAGCAGCGTTACAATCAGCCCGTCTGTTTTCTGTGTTGACGCACGTTGGGACTTTCGGCCCCCATGAAGCCGAAATTCAGACCATCTGTAAGATTTTCGGTGATGATCGATCGGCTCACCAGATGCTCGCTCACCTGCCGGAATTAGAAAAGACTGGTCTGGCAAGACGGGTCGGCTATTTTGTCGAGATCTCCCTCCCGCTTCTGGCAAACCATCTCGTCGAACAACTCGTCCTGGGCCGTAGGAATGAGTTGTTTGCCTTATTCGCAAGGTTAGACGAGGCGGGGCAGATTAGATTCATCAAGCGGCTCGCACAGGTCAAAGGCCCTGAAGCCGAGCAATTCTGGGATGAGTTATTTGCTCCAGACGGACCCCTTGGCACAGTCGATCGTATTCTCAAGCGGACTCACTTGCTCAGGCTTGTGGCTGGAACCGTTCCTCAGCAAGTGTTGCATGTCCTCGAAGCCCGCTTGCTCACCAGCCCCATAGAAACTCGGCTGACTATTTCCGGAGACTCTCGCAGGGAACTGATGTGGGCCCTCGAACAGCTCCTTTTCCGCGCCAACACCAGCAAGGATGCCCTTCGCCTTATCTGGCTCCTGGCGGAGGCCGAAAATGAGACATGGGGAAACAACGCCACAGGTGTGCTGCAAGAAAGTTTTCATCCGCACCATTCTCAAATGCCGCTACCTCTCGATGAGAGAGTAGCGTTGATCAAGGAGCGGCTTTCATCGACCCCTACAACTGAAACAAAACTGCTTGCGATCAAAACAATCGAAGGCGGTCTCAAGAGTCGCGCTTCCATCCGCCTTCGACACAGTGTAGGCCCCTCGCCTTTAGACACTCGCCCCCCCCTCACCTGGAGCAATGTTTTCAACTATCTCCGAAGTCTTGCGGAGATACTGGTATCGCTCGCTGAGGATCAAGGCAAAGTTTCTCACGTTGCGCTGGACGTGCTGCCAAAATCAATCGCCGAGCTGGCTTTCCAGGGACTGACTGCGGAAAGCAGACAATACTTTAAGCTGCTGACCGACTGGGCGCTGGCTGAACGTAAAGGACTGGATGTGTCACACCTATCCGACAGCATGGGACGAGTTCGAGACTTCTGTGCCGAGCAGATGGCCAAGCCCAATTTCCCTGAGGCTAGAAAAACGGAGTACGCCGAGTTCATTTCAAAGCTAACTGAATGGCAAGCTTCGTTGGATCGAGCTGGATTTTCAATCAGACTCAAACTCTGGGCCGGCGGAGGACATTATCGCGTATCGGATGACTGGAAACAGGCGGAGGAGCAGCTATCTCTTCTCGCAAAGGAGGCCGTGCAATCTCCCAAAATTCTTACATCCGACTTAATGCATTGGCTGTTAACCGCTTCTGCAAAAGAGGCTCGAATATTTTTCTATGCCCTCGGCCAGGAGGATCAAACCTTTCATTTTCGAAAAGCTCTTGAGACCCTGGGTAAGAATGCCCTTGGAAGCAGAGCTTTTGCTCCTTACTTTGCCGGCTGGGCTAAGCGTGACCTCGAAGGAGCTGAAAGTCGGCTGGACCAGCTCGCCGAGTTACACACAGTCTCTGCTGCTTCTCTCCTGGAAACGACGAGCTGGCTGGACCCGACACCACGCGGGCTCAAACGGATTAAGCGCGTCGCGCCAGAAGACCCCGAATATACCGCCGCAATACTTGGCCGATGGATCGATCGCTTGGACTTACAAGAATTCAAAGAGATACTCCAAATCATCGCCGGGACCAATTTTGAATGCGCCTCTGCCGCAGTCAAATTGCTCGGAAGCTGGATGTATCACCAGAAACCTTTCGACGATGAGTTGAGTGACATTGCGTGGCGCTGTATTGATCATGGCCCATCGAAGAGAACAACCCGTTCTGCAGAAGGTTGGCACTTTGATAAACTCGCTGCCAAGTTGACTAATGCCAATCCGGGCTTAGGCTTTGAGAAGTTTCATCAACTCCTCACCGCCCCTGCAGCTGGTTCGTTAGAGTGGGAACCGCTGGATATGGACGGAGGAGAACAATGGTGGAAAGCGCTACGAACGAACGATCGTCCTCGCTTGTTCCATGTCTTACTTGAAGCCTCCTGCGCAAACGACACAACTCAAGAAGTTCTCTCTTGGCGACTGAAGGATTTGCTGGACCAGAACCAGGATGCTGATGATTTGCTCAAGGCCGTCGAGAGCGAGAGCGCGCATGCTCGCATTGCTGCGCGATGGCTGGTCGGCAATAAGCCGAACTTCTGGAATCTGGCGTTTGCCTTTCTCAAGAAGTTCCCGCACGATCCTGCGCTTCAAGATGCTCTCACATCGGCAGCGATGGATAGGGGAACTATGATCGAAGGCCCTGGATCCGGCTTCTATGAAGCGCGAAAGCAGGAGATTCAAAAATGGTTGGTGGATCCTTCCACGCCGACCGAGGCCCGTGCATGGCTTCGTGACGCAGCCGAAGCACTTGGTTCCGAAGTCACGACTCATTTGGTGTGGGAATACGATCGTGAGGTCAACGACTTGAAACGGTACATCCATGGAGACGATGTCGATCAAAAAAGATGGGCCATCGGGAGAATTCTCAAATACGCCCAATGGTCGGACGTGAGGAAGCTGCTGACGGTCAAAGAAATCGAAGAAGCCCTCCCCTACCTCACGCTGCCAGAGCCCAGGCGAACAATGATCGAACGACTCCTACCGACCTGGAAACATGCCGGATAACATCCTCACACCCCTTCAGCACCATGTGTTGACCTCTTTTTTCCAGAACGATCTTGGACAGCGTGGCTATTATTTGACGGGCGGGACCGCGCTTGCGGAGTTCTATCTTCACCACAGATATTCAGATGACTTGGATTTCTTTACAAGGAAACAGGATCAGCTTGATCAAGACTTCAGACACTTCCTCGATCTGATCCCTTCATTTGGGCTTACGATTTCCTCCAAGACTGTGTCGGGAGACTACCTGAAATTCTTTGTCAGGAAAGAAAACAGCGGTCAAGAGGAGCTCAAGATCGAGTTCGCTCGAGACGTGCCAGCACAGATGGCAAAGTTCTTAATTCGTGCGGGAATCGTTGTCGATTCCTTCGAAGATATCGCGACCAATAAAATTTGTGCGATTCTGAGTCGTCAGCCTTCGGAACCAAAGGATTTTTATGACTTATATTTCATCCTGAAGAACTCGCATTTCACGCTCGACTTTCTGATAAGCCGTGCACGGGAAAAAGAAGCGTTATTAGATACCGAAGATGGTGTTCTATTATTTGCAGCCAATCTGCTAAGTGTTCAGAATCTTCAACTGATGCGCGAGCTCGAACCGAGACTCATCAAACCTGTCTCGGCTGAAGAGCTTTACAAATTTCTCTTTCCTCTCGCCACCGAAATTTCGCAACGCTTTCGTCCAGACCGGAAATAGGCTACGTCGCCCTAAGAACGATTTGCTCTATTATCTACTCGCCGATCTCGTGGTGCTGCTTCACTTAGGCTTCGTGGCCTTTGTCGTGGCGGGTGGCCTGTTGGTCTTGAAATGGCCGCGCATGGCCTGGCTGCACGCACCGGCAGCAATCTGGGGTGCCATCATCGAATTCACCGGCTGGATCTGTCCGCTCACACCGCTCGAACAGTTCTTGCGGATCCGCGCAGGCAGGTCGGCATATGACACCGACTTCATTGCCCACTACATCCTGCCCCTGCTCTACCCTGCGCACCTCACACGCGATCTCCAACTCATTCTTGGAATGGTCGTCTTGAGCGTGAATCTCGTCCTGTACGGCTGGTTATGGCGGCGGAACATGGTGAGCGGTCGAGCGTGACGAGCAATCTTTTCCAGGTGGGAACGAGGGACAGGCTCGTTGGAAATTACTCGACCGGTTCGTTGTGTGACGAGGTCATGACTAGTGCCAAGCAGCCCTGTTCACTTGAGGTGACGGGATGCACGCTCTGAGCTTCCGCCCGATGGTAGTCTCCAGCCTGAAAAAACTCTCCGGCACAGAGACAATTCCCTTCCAAGACCACTGCTGTCCAAGATAGCCGAGACCGGGTGGAAGCCCACGTGATTTGATGCGGGTTTCGGACGGGCACCGTGATGGGGTCATTGCTTGACTTTGCACCTCCCTCCCCCGAGGCTCCGCGTTCATGGCTCGCCACCTTACGCGTGGAATACCCGGGCGCACTCTCCCGCTGCACCGCTCGCGGCAACGACCAGCAGACGATGAGACCGACCGGATGGATTTCTCGACAGGGCTCGGGCAGGACATTCTGCCGCAGCGATGGCGCAGTGCAACGTCAAGCAATGACCCCACCCTTATTCGAAAGCGGTATCACATGTGCGGCGTAACGCTCAGCATCAGCGGC
>JACQHN010000509.1 GCA_016199015.1 Nitrospira defluvii | reverse complement strand
GTGCGCGACCTCTCGATCATCGATACGCCCCCGTCGGGTAGGCTGGCGATCCGCACGCAAGTCCTTCGCTTCAGCGAGAAAGCCATCCGAGAGGCGATTCTCCGCGAACTCGGCCGCGGCGGACAAACTTACTACGTTCACAATCGCGTGGAGACCATGGAACGGACCGGCGCCTGGCTCCAGGAATTGGTGCCCGAGGCCCGTATCGTGATGGCGCATGGCCAGATGGATTCCAAACCGCTGGAAGCCGTGATGCTGAAATTCTTTCATCGGGAAGCTGACATTCTGGTGGCCTCCGCCATTATTCAATCCGGCCTGGACGTGCCGACCGCCAACACGATCATCGTCAATCGTGCCGATGCCTTCGGGCTCGCCCAGCTCTACCAACTGCGCGGACGCGTGGGGCGTGGCGGCGAACAGGCCTACGCCTACTTCCTCGTGCCGGACGAGGGCTCGCTCTCAGACGATGCCCAGAAGCGGCTGACCGCCATCCAGCAGTTTACCGAGTTGGGGTCGGGCTTCCGCATCGCCGCAGCCGACCTGGAAATCCGTGGTGCGGGCAATTTACTCGGCAAGCAGCAATCGGGACATATCGCCGCAGTGGGGCTCGATCTCTATCTCCAAATGGTCGAACAGGCCGTGCAGCGGCTGAAGGGCCAGGTGGTGGAGGAGGAACCGGACCCCACGTTGCGCCTCAGCGTCTCCGCGTTTATCTCGGAAGACTATGTCGCGGACAGCCATCAACGGTTGTCGTTGTACAAGCGGCTGTCTTCCTGCGGGCAACTGGGCGACTTGGCCCTGATGCATGGGGAAATCGAAGACCGCTACGGACCTCCGCCCGATCCAGTCGAACGCCTCTTCGAACTGATGCAAATCCGGCTACTGGCCAAACAGCTCCGGTTGAGCTCTGTCGTCGAACAGCCACAGGCCGTGGTCATCACCTTCGATCCCAAGGCGACGGTCCCTGAAGCCGCCGTGCAGGCGCTGATGGACCGCTACAAGAAGCGGTTGCGGTTTCTGTCGCCGCTGTCCTTTGAACTCCAGATGCCGCATGAAGACTGGAGTTTGGTCTTTCCAGAACTCAACGCAACCTTGCAAACCCTCTACGTCTGTGGTACCAACAACCAAGGCCCACGTACGGGCTCGACCTGATTTTCGCAGAGGATGCGCCTCCCGACCGCATGACGCCACCGCTCACACGACACACTTCCGATTGGCGAGCACGATTGACCTGCCTCGCGCTGGGGCTCTGCGCTATCGGTCCGTTGGCCGCCTGCACCGAGCCTCCGCAGGAAGAGCCGGTGGTTGCCATGATCAACGGCCGGTCCATCACCCAATCCGAGTTCGATATGCGCTGGGAGGAGCTGTCGCAGGCGACCCGCGCCCGTTATGAAAAAGAAGGCGGGAAACGCCGCTTTCTGGACGAATTGATCATGCGCGAACTACTCATGCAGGAAGCGCGCAAGCAGGGGTTGGATCAGGCCGATGACATCCGCGAAAAGACCCTGCGGTACCGTGAACAGTTGATTTTGGATGAGCTGCTCAAAGATCGGATCAAAACCAAGGTCGAGGTCTCGAAGGAAGAACTGGACACCTACCTCGGGAAACACGCCAATCAGCTCCTGGCTAATCCCAAGGTGCAGGTCTCGGTCATGTTGTTACCGAACGTCTACGCGGCGAAGGATCTCAAACGGCAGGTGGAAGGCGGGGGCAACTTCACTCGCTTCGCCCTTCGTTATTCGGTTGATGAACGGAGCCGCGCCAAGGGCGGCGACCTGGGCCCCTATCGAAAAGGCCTGTTGGAGCCGGAACTCGAAGCGTTGATTCCCTCCCTGCACCCAGGGGTCGTCAGTGATCCGATCAAGACCGACAAGGGCTATTACCTGATGAAGGTTAGTCCCCTGGAACCGGAAATCCTTCAGGCAGACCAAGCCACCCGCGAACGGCTCAGGCAGGAATTGCTGGCCGAAAAGCGCCGCAAGCGGCTGGATGATATTTTTGCTGAACTCCGCTCGGGTGCGACGATTCGTCTGGCCGACGCCGCTCGTTATGTGACCGATGAACCTGCTCGTCCCTAACTCCCAGCCTGCACAACTCCTGCGTGCCCGCGTTCTAAATCCTCCGTCCATGCGTTTCATCTCGAGAGCGCTCCCCTTCTGAACTGTCGATTGTGTACAATCCCATCAACTCCATGAAGGACCGATCCATCTTTTCCCCCATGTGCCACCATATCCTCACGCTCATCCCTGGCCTGAGGGAGCAGCGGGCTCATGTGTGGATCAGCGCCTTGACTGATATCCCAGCCCTTGGCTGCCTGTTGTTCTGGTTCTGCCTGGTGCTTGTGCACATCTGCCCTGCGGAAGCCGCGAAACTGGAGGATCGCATTATTGCGGTGGTCAATAAAGACCTGATCATGCTGTCGGAGCTGAAACGCGACTTACTTCCAGAGCAAGACCGACTTCGCAAGCTCTATAAGGGAGAAGAATTGGAACGCCGCCTCAAGACGGCTGAGGGCATGGGCGTGACGAAGATGATCGAGCGCAAACTGCAGATCCAGGCCGCCCAGAACAAGGGGCTGGATGTATCCGACCAGGAGGTCGTGCAGGCGGTCGAGGAAATGAAAAAGCAGGGCGAGCAGCTCGACAGCGCCGATCCCAACACGGCTAGAAGTGTCCGCGAGCAACTGACCTTGATGCGCGTTGTCGACCGGGAAGTCCGAGGCTTGATCATGGTGGCGGACTCGGATATGAAGCGCTACTACCAGGAGCACCAGGATCGCTTCGCCTATCCTGAGGAATATCAGTTGAGTCAAATCCTGATTAAACCGCGCAACCCGGACGACCTCTCCGTCGCTCAGGGACGAGCCGAAGCCCTTCTGGCAACGCTGAAGCAAGGTGAGCCGTTCGAAGGTCTGGCGCTACGCTTTTCAGATGGCGCAGATGCGTCGCGCGGCGGCCGCCTAGGATTGGTGCGTCAGGGCGAGTTGATTCCCGCATTGGAACAGGCGTTGACGCCCTTGCAGGTGGGACAGATCACGGGGATTGTCGAGACGGCGGAAGGGTTGCATATCGTGCGCATCGACGACAAGAAACCCCGTCAGTTTCGACCCTTTGAACAGGTGAAGGCCGAAATCCAGTCGCTCGTGTTTCAGCAAAAAACCGAGGACCAGTATCAAATCTGGATGGCCGACCTGAAGAACAAAGCCTACATCGAGATCAAGTTTTAAACTGCGTGCGAATCTCGCCCCAGAGCGCGTCGCGTCCCTCATGGGTTTCAGCCGAATACAGGAGGATCGGCACCTCCGGGCTCAATCCGCAGGCGGTCCGCACGGCGGTGAGGCTGGGCGCTCGCTCGCTCTGTCGCAACTTGTCCGCTTTGGTGAGGACGATGATGAGACCGCACCCGAGGGACTGAACCCACTGAACCGTCGTCACATCTTGCGGCATCCACACGCGCGCTTCGATCAACAGGATGACCGCGCCGAGCGACTGTCGCTGCTCGAGATATTGCTCGATCATCGGCCCCCATTGCGCCCGCATGGTTTTCGAGACCTTGGCATAGCCATACCCAGGCAGGTCGACCAGGGACAACAAGGAGAGGTTCGGGTCTGACGTACGAACCGTAAAAAAATTCACGGCGCGCGTTTTCCCGGGAGTCTTGCTGACTTTGGCCAGTTTCTTCCGATGGAGCAGTGAATTGATCAGCGACGACTTCCCGACGTTCGATCGCCCGACGAAAGCGATCTCGGGCAAGCGGTCTGCAGGAAACTGTTCTGGCAATACGGAACTTTTGATAAACTCGGCGCTGAGTAGTTTCATGGTAGTGAACTGCGTACGGCTATGCGGGATGCACTCTCACCTCCGGTGACCACGACCGAACCGGTGGGGCACCTCGTGCACTCATAGATAGAGTGTTGGGAATGAGCAAGTCAACTGGCAGTCTATTCGGCCGGATCCTATTTTGGCTGACCGTGCTCATCGGTCTGCCCCTCGCCGCATTGGCGCTGTACTGGTTGACGACCTTGCCGGACGTGCCCTCCCTCGCCAAACACCACCCGACGGATACCGCGCTGATGGAAGCGCGACGGGCCCAGGCAAAAGAACAAGGCCGCAGCCAGCACCAGCAATTCATCTGGGTTCCTCTGGTCCGGATTGCGCCTGCGCTCCAGCGAGCGGTTGTCGCGGCTGAGGATGCCTCTTTTTTCGCCCACGAAGGATTCGATTGGGAGGGCATCAAGGATGCGGCTCTGTACAACCTGGAGGTCGGCGAATTCAAACGCGGGGGGAGCACCATCACCCAGCAACTGGCGAAAAACCTGTACCTCTCGTCGGAACGCTCCCTCTTTCGAAAAGCGCGCGAAGCACTGATCACCCGTTCCTTGGAACACCATTTGACGAAGGAACGTATCTTGGAGGTCTATCTCAACGTCGCCGAATGGGGACAGGGTGTGTTCGGTGCGGAAGCGGCAGCCCGCCACCATTTCGGCAAATCGGCGAAAGAGCTGACGCTCGATGAAGCAGCCCTACTGGCGGCGATTCTCCCCTCTCCGCGCCGATATGACCCCATCCGCCATACGGCCTACTTGAACCGCCGGCAGCACCACATCATCCGATGGCTGGAACGAGGCAACGGTCGAAAGCCGGTCTCACTCTCTCGCACAGGCAGCGCATCGGACACGCGAGAATCTGTCCCCACTGAGAACTGAATGAAGGCTGTCGCGACATGCGCGCTGCCAATCAGTACGACTGCGCTTACTCGGCATCCCCGACTGCGGTGAAATCTCGTTCCCCGAAAATCGCCGACTCGTGCAGGTAGTGTTTGAATTCGAGGAGGTTTTGAGAGGGATCTTCCAGGAAGAACGTGAGGTGTTCGATGCGCGTCCCGGCAAACCGCCGCCGAGGCTGCTGATAGAACGTCAGCTCCTTGGCGTTGGCGCGATCGGCCAACGCCTGCCATTCCTCTTCCAGAGTCAGAACAAGGCCGAAGTGACGGGGATAGACCCCCTTCTGAGGAGCGATCGATTCGCTGGCGAGATGGGCGATTAACTGGTGCCCGGCAAGGCCGAACGTGACGGCGGTCGAAGACTCTCGTCCCAGCACACAGCCTAGGCCCTCGACGTAAAAACGCTTGGCGGCGGCGAGATCACGAACGGGGAATGCGAGATGAAACAGAGCCGGCATAACGTGGCGCCTCGCGTCACTGTACCAAGCTCTCGCGCGGCTATGCAAACCGGCTCTTAACACGTGGGCGGCCGTCGCAGCCGATGGAGCCGGCCACCATATGCGGGGTGCTGTGTCTGATCGCAAACCGGCCATCGGGGGACAGAACCAGCACACCGGCGGCTCCACGAACACGATCCACGACCTTTCGCAGCACGCGGTTCGCAGATACCACCGGACTCAATCCGCACGCCAGCAGATCGCTGATTTCCTTGGCCACCGCCACCCGAACAATGCTCTCCCCCAATCCGGTCATTGAGACGGCTCCGGCCTCATTGTCGGCATAGACGCCGCAGCCGATCAAGGGCGTATCACCGACTCGACCGGGCAACATGACATCCACGCCGCCGGTCGAAGCGCCCGCTGCCACAGTCCCCGCCAGATCCAATGCCACGGCGCCCACCGTTTCTTTGCCCAAGCTTCGTGCGCGGATACGTCCGGTTTGCATAATCGCCTGATGCAACCGTAACATCCGGCTCAACCCGGCTCGCGGCGTCAATTGAGGGGACCGCGGCCCTGGCGCTCGCTTGGCACGGGGAGCGCGCTCCAATCCAAAATAGTTTGCAAAGCGAGAGGCCGATTGTCCGACGAGCAGCACATGCGCCGTTTTCTCCATCACCAGGCGTGCGGCGGTGATAGGATAAACAATACCCTCGATCGAGGCCACGGCCCCTGCCCGCAACTGGTGTCCTTCCATGATTGAGGCGTCCATGCGACGCACCCCGTCGAGCTGGTGATTCGCGCCTCGCCCCGCGTTAAACAGTCCTGAATCTTCCAACAGGCGAATGGCTTCCTCGACCACCGACAGCGCCGGCAAGCCGGCCATGAGCAATCGATGGCCCTCGGCCAGCGCAGACTCGACGCAGGCCGCTTGCGCGACGGTCATGGCGCGGCGTCCCGCGCCACCGTGAAGCAAAAGAATCGGTCGCGATCGTTTCAATTGAGCAGCAGATCTTTGACGGGACGGTAGGCAGGATCTTGCATGCGATCCAGGTCTGATCGGACGAATCCGAGCCCGGTCACGCAGAGCTCGAAATTTTCGGACAACTTTCGAAACAGGGGGGAGTCCTGTTCGGGATCGTAGCCTCCATATTCGGCCACCAATCCGTAGGAACGTTTTCCCGTCTTCATATAATCCACCAAGAAATCCTGATGATAGATGAGGCCTGCCGTTTTGAGGCGGCGAAGATATTCGGGGAACAATCCGGTCATAAAGAGCGTAAAGTCGCCGATATGCCGATGGACTTCGCGCTCACGGTCGAACGACTGCGCCTCCAACAACACCTCGGATTCGAAGAGCATTTCGACGACTGAGTCGAGGGCGCGGCCCTGTTTGTTCTGAATCTTATAGAGTTGGTCGGTGTGGGCGAATTCGACGAGCAGGTTGGAGACGTATTCGGTGACGTTGAGATCCGGCCACCCGAGGTGTTCGGTAAAACTCTTTTCCGTCAGCGCGCCAAACAGTTGGCGGAGTGGATGGCTGCGAGAAACGGGACTTCCCATCTCGACCTCCCGGGCAATCCGTGCCCTTTGAAAATAGTATAGCAGACCATAGGTGAATCGATCGACACTACTCCCTGTATCCTTATCGGCAGGCCACACCGAAACTTAAACGCGGGCGCCTACGATCCGCGTCGACTATCCAACAGGAAGGTCACCGGCCCGTCGTTCAGGAGTTCCACCTGCATGTGCGCTCCGAATATGCCGGTCTCTACGCGTAGGCCGCCCGCCCGCAGTCGATTCGCCGCCTCTTCGTACAATGCACGTGCCTCATCCGACGGGGCAGCTAGGTCGAACCCTGGCCGGCGGCCTTTTGTCGTATCACCGAGCAGCGTAAATTGCGAGACCAGCAACAGGGCTCCGCCGACATCGCTCAGCGCGCGATTCATCTTCCCCTCGTCATCTCCAAAAATACGGAGCGTCTGAATCTTCTCGATGATATAGAGGAGATCGCGCGCCTCGT
>JACQHN010000508.1 GCA_016199015.1 Nitrospira defluvii | reverse complement strand
CGGCTGGGCTGCTCCGTTGCTCGCGCAACACGCACACTGCGTTTATCAGAGGTTTAAGTAGCGGGCGGCGCTCGTTGGACGCGCGCAGTTCGGCGCACACCAGCCGCCCCAGTGCCAGGATGAAGAACTCTCCTAAACCGGAAGGGCTAATTGAAGATCCTGTAGGTCGTTGCGCGGGGATTGTCTAGGCTGCCTTTAGAGCGTACGGCCGGCGAAATCCAGAATTCTCTGTGTTGTCCTGTATGCTAAGTGCTCCCATCAACAGCAGACTCCAGCGGCATGACAATTCGCGCTTTGATTCCGACTTGCTCTAGCAAATACAGCAAGCCACCGCCCTCTATCAGCTCGATGGGTTTGTCTCTGGCAAAATCAAATGCGTCCGGTCCATATCCGCTTGTCGTAACCAGGATGCCCTTATTTGCCCCTTCATTCATCATGGTGCCGTACAGATCTCTTACCGCTGATACTCCAACAGTATGCCGGTACCGCTTGGCCTGGATAACAACCTTGCCTCCAAGGACTGGTCGCTTATCAAACCCGACGACATCTACCCCGCCATCACGCGAAGACCGAGTCAGTTTGCTTTCAATGCCCATCTGCTGAAACAGATTCGCGACTACCGTTTCAAAGTCAAACGGCTTGAGATCCATGAGATTGGGCCTGGATTCTAGATCAGAAAGGATATTGCCTTGATCGACGAATCGCTTGTCCACCATATCGAACTCGACGACAGGCTTGACCGCCACCATTTCGTTCGGACTTTGCGATACCTGAGCACCCAGGTTTCGTAGACAAACACGCTTGTCGATGCGTCTCAGGTCCAGCTCTAGAAATCGTTCCCCTGTTACTCGAATGGAAATCAAGCACGGCCGGATGTCTTTCCCTGTTGCCGGATCGACCGTGGCGACGAAACCGTTGAACACGACCACCTGAAGATGCTTGGCCTGGTCGGCTTCGAGCACTTCGTGGAGCGTCCGCAGCGCCACGGCCACGACGACATCTTGGTAGAGTTCCTTGATGTCTGATGGCTTGCTCGGCTTCGCCTCTATGGCATTACGGGCCTTAACGTAGCGGTATTCTTGAACGGTCGGAACCACATTGGGGCTTGGGAGCTGGTATTCGATGACGAGTTCTTTGGATTCCGGGACATAGGCAAGGCGGAACTGTTGAGGGAATCCTTCAGGGTAGTTGGAACGCTCCAGAACCATTGTGTTGTAGGTCACAATGGCATCGGGATTGCCGCGTCGATACGTTGCCTCCAGTTCATCGACCTCTTGGTTGCGTTGTTGAGATTTTTTCAAGAAAGTCTGTTTAGACTGTTCAAACTCAGCCTGCAACTCAGCTAGTTTTGCTCGCCTGTCCCTTTCTGAACGTTCATAACTCCTCTGAACCGATTCAAATATCGATTCTGCATCCTTGAGCGCCCGCTCGTAACGTGCTTGCGCGCCTGGTACCAAACGAGCGAGTCCTCTTGGCTCAGTCACGCCAACGAGATAATCATGCTTTTGTGGTGGCGGGGTAGGGCGGATCAGTTCGGGAGGAGGAGCAAACGGCGGAAATTCTGAGGGGAGACGTAGGGACTGAAAGGCGATCGTGTCATCAACCGACAACGTGCCGCCTAGAATTTCGGACATTTCTTTCAAGCATGTCGCGAGTTGAGTATTTTGTTCCTCGACCGCGGCTAGTCGCTCTTCAACGTAGCGCGATTTGGCGGCCTTCTCAGCTGATTTCTGAGAAATTTCAGAAGCCTTCTGCAATTGGACGGCTTGTTTTTGAGCTAGACGGCTTGCTTGGAGTTGCAAGTTTGCCTGATGTCTAGCAGATTGGGCGGCGTGTCGCTGTTGACGGGCTGCCTCCCGTGCAACAAGTGACAGGATGCTAAGAACTCCGCTTCGGGCCACCTGACCCTCCCAGATTGTTTTGAAAGTGGTGAACCGTTCCGAACAGCATAAAGCGTTCACACTTGAAGGCTTACCCTTCGGTCTCCACTCCCGCGCCAACCATCAACACTTCGACCGACCTCAGAAGCGAGCCGACAGAATGCTCTCGCGTCCCTTGTCCTGGATCATGATTCGCACAGTAGCCACAGGACACATGCCCGTAACGGTATCCATAGTTCGGCGTCGGTGTTAAGAGGGAGCTTAGCGACCCAGCGAGTCGTTCAAGATCTTGTCGCGCGTTGCGTTGTACTCAGAATCGGTAATGAGCCCTTGTCGCCGAAGGTCCTCAAGGAGTCTTAGACGATCTGGCGCTGTGCTGGTCATCGTTGCAGCGCTCGCTTCAGGGCTTTGGGTTCGTGTAACAGCCGTCCTTCTGCCAACAGGTGCCGTCGCAGTCCAGCCACGAATCGTACCCACCAGCTCAGTATAGTAGCCGACCGTCACTTCCCCTACGACAATTTGGCCCTCAGGCACGTTATAGGTCCTCGCGGCTTTCTTCCGGATCGCAGTCTGGTAAGTCGAAGCTGGCGGCGGAACGGTTAGGCTCATTGGCCATTCCGTTCGTCCCGTTTCGTCATTGTTGCAGAACCCACCTTGGCATGCTGTCACCTCACCAAGAATCTGCACCCCTTCTTCTCGCAGATCAAAGGTCAGACTTGTTCCCGGATAGACTGATGTACTTGTAACCCCACAGCCAGCTAGCAGCACAACAGCTATGATGATGGAGATTCGACAGAGCATTACCATCTCCTTCATTGGGGAATTACCAATGCATCTGAGTATGGACTATCTTGTTCCATGTAAGACCCCATGGCTTTCTCGGCCCGCAGTATATGCCGAGCGAATTCCCTACGCAATGACACGATGATTTCCCAAGGGCATTCCCCCATGTTAGTCCCAGACGTGTCGGATGGAACGGATGCGCGACGAAGTCGGCGCCATAGCGCTAGCTGCCATTCAGTGGGCAGTAACCGCGATGCAGTGCGACGGTATCGCGACGCTTCGTCGCAGGTTTAGAGGAGCATGCGGCCAAGGGTGACACTGCAGTGGTAGACCAGGCCCAACGTATTATGGCGCAACTGAGTTCGCACGTCGTTCGTCAGCCGAGACCTCGCATGATCACTTGGTCGTGACAACGCTTTCTCGATCAAGGCCTGTGTTTCGTCCTGAATCCGGCGGAGGTGATCTGTTCCACGGAAGCTTCCGGCGTGAAGCATGTCGTTCTACTCACCCTTGCTCTATCACCCCAGGATCTCGACTTTGATGTGGCGGTGCCCCCGCCGGATGCGGTATCTCCGAAAGTCGGTAAGATCGAGCGTGAAGACTTTGGTAGTGCGCAGCGATTCTGCTGCCACGATGACGGAGGCGTCGGCCAAATCCATCGGGTGGTCGCCGTACTGTTCCATCAACTCGAATGCCCGTGCCGTTGCAGGGTCGTCCATGAACCATAGCGACACGCCGCCATCGAGGATGAAGTCGCGCAACCGGTCGGCCCCGATACTGTTTGGCGTCAACAGATGGAAAGCTTCGGTCAAGACCGGAATGGTGGTAAAGAGCTGGTCTCGAACGGCACTCAGAATCTCTTTGCAGCGTATGTGTTCGGCGTCTTGAGGGTCAAACAAGGCCACGAACGGTCCCGTATCGATGAGGATCATCGTCGAGGTTTCCGCCGCAATGCGATCTGCATGCCCCGTCGCGTTTCCGTCGAGGGTGCGATCGCATAACCGCCTGGGCCCAGGTCGAGGCGACGATAGATTTCAAACGCTGACTGCTGCGCGCTACGTCCGACTTCGTCACGTAAAACCAGTACGCCGCGCTTCAATGCGGCAGACACAGACCAACCAGTCTTTTGTGTCACCTGCTTCAGCACTTTTTCTGTTTCGTCGTCCAGTCGGACCGTTCTGATGCCCATCGGACTCCTCCTGTGCTCAAATGTCATACGAACAGTAATACATTTTGGCTTTTGCGTCAACTCGTTATGCAGGGTAACAGCTCAATGTGAATTGTCATTTGGAAGGGTCGCGCCGAAATATGCCGGGCCTCGTTCAAAATGCAGTGCGCCCTATTCGTAGTGCAACGCTTCGATGGGATTCAGCCGAGACGTCTTGTTCGCCGGGTGGAGGCCGAAGAAGATACCCACCACCAGGGAGAAGAGGAAGGCGACGATCACGACTTGCGAGGGGATGATGGTGGGAAACCGATGAGGCGGGCCAGGAGGCGCGCGTCGGCGATGCCGATCAGGACGCCGGCCACCCCGCCGATCGATGAGAGAATGATCGCCTCGACTAAAAACTGAAGCAGGATGTGGGCGCGTTTTGCGTGATGAGGTGCTCAGCCCGGCGGACCTTCGCATAGAAGCGTCGCCCTAAGCCTTTGGCTCGGAGTTCGAGGTAGCCGATCTCGTTCAGCAACTCATCCTCAGCCGCCTCATGGTACTTGAGAGGTGTCACTGGAAAAGTTGTTCCGCTTTCGTGTGGACCTCGTCCGCCGGAACCGCTTGGGCACGGCCGGCGCGATATTCCTTCAATCGCCGTTCCGCCTCCTCTGCCCACAGGTGCTCCGCTTCCTCCTCGGTGATCTCCTCCAAGCTGGCCAGGAGCCTTTCCGCGAGAGTCGCACGATCACGAACCTCTAGCCCGCATTATTCACGAAGATTTCTACTACAACCGCCGATTCGCCGCTTCGACAAGCCTGACGGCGGGCGGGCTCGCCGCTCAGTCGGTCAACATCCTGTTCAAGGACGCCTCCCTCCCTCGCGGCTCCGCACGCCCGTCTCGCTTGGCGTCTCGACGGTTTCGTCACGATCTCTCGTGAATAATGCGGGTTAGGTGATGTAAGGTAGGGGAGCAAGGAGCAGGCCCGCCACGCGCCACGAAATGTTCGAT
>JACQHN010000527.1 GCA_016199015.1 Nitrospira defluvii | reverse complement strand
TGGTCAACTGGACGCGGAGGTCCTGCTGGCTTTGCTCCCAGGATTGATTCAGTCCGAAGTTGAGAATGACCTCTTCTTTCGTGCTCGCCACATGGCAGGTGTTCGCGTAGGAACTCGCCATGCCGCTGCTATCGAGATGAATCCGGCGCTGCTCCGCTTGCGCCTTCGCTGGCTCGCCACCGCTGTCTCGTGCATCCGTCATCAGTCCCTCCCGCTCGTATCCGACTTCATGTCCCCAGGCTCGTCAGCGTGAGCACCACTTCCTCCTGCGGACGCCACACATTACAGACGTTCGCGTAGGCATTCTTGATCGCGCTCGCATCGCGCTCGCGTCCACCTAATTGTGGCAGGCTTCCCCTCTATTGGCTTCTGCTGGTGCGGCTCTGATCGGGCATGACAACCCTTCCGTGCTTTTTGTCGGACTGTTAGCCGCCCACAACAACTAATTCCAAGTCGTTGAGGTCAGTGTCATCTACTCCGAAGCCAAGCGGAATTACGACGGATGTAAAAAAGCCCTGTCGTCCGCCGGCAAAGGTCATGAATTGATATCGATCTCCGACGGTAAACGATCCGCCAACCGTAGGTCCAAAATTGCCGGAAAGGATGGCCACGCCAGAAATGTCTAAGCGGCCGAAATCGGTAAGGCTTGCGGGAGTAGTATGGAGCGTGCCAGTGTCGGTTTGAATGTAATCACCGGTCACCTGCACGAGGCCCGTGCCAAGGTCCATTTCAGCCTCGTTCGTCAGAATTCCACCCACCGTCATCAACCCATCTCGAATAAAGATGCCGTTGCTGTCTCCATTCGTGACATCGCCACTCACCTGCAGGCGACCATTCCCGCCAGTCGCGGCAACCTGTCCAAGAGACACACGGCCACTTGGTTGATTCACCAAAGAGCCGGTGAGTTCCAACGTCTGATCGCTCAGAATTTCAATTTCGCCACTATTGAATAACGGGTCCGGTTCCGTGAGCGTGAGGGTGACGGACGGGTTGACTCCCGATGGTCCAGTGATAGACATGCGTCCAGAATTAAAGAAGTGGGAAAAACTAAGCACCGACCCAGCCTGCGCCTCAAATTGTCCATCGCTACTGTTTCCAAATCCCATGCTCAGACCAGTGTCCACCACCGCCAAACTTCCGTTTTGGCCAACCTGGAGGCGACCGTAGTTACCGGTGAGATTGAACGCCTCCAAGGCTCCGTTCCCTGCGACTTGAATGGTTCCTCGATTGGCTGTAGCACTATCGAGCGATCCAATGGTGCCTTGGGCGACAAGTACATTCATACTTGGAGCAAATTCCAGACCTACTCCAAACGACGCGGTGATCATGGAGGCAGATCCAGAGAGAGTGACAGTCCCAAACGTTCCTTCCACGACTTGCGTGCTGGCGTGAGGACCACTCAGCATGACCGTGCCGCCGCCGATGTCCAACACGGCTCCGCTATCGATAGAAGTCCCTGATAAAGTCAACCCATTCAGGACCGTCAGCGCAGCGCCATTTGGTACATAGAGAGAGGTGGTTCCCTGCAAAGTGACTCCGTCGATTGTCCCAGTCCCGTTGATATCCATCACTCGACCGTTGATCCCGCTTCCCGTCACCGTCGCATTCTGTAGTGTGCCGCCGGCGAGCGTAATCAGACTCCCATTCATCTCTGCTACACCCGCCACCTCTAACGTGCCACCCGTGAGGATAATCGGATGTTCCGAGATCAGACTCTTTATCTGCGTTGTTCCCACACCGTGTGCGATGGTATAGGTTCCTGGGATATCAATGAACACATCATCGGCAGCCGTCGGCACAGAGCCTGAGCTCCAGTTCGACGCCACGTTCCAATCGCCGCCCAAGGGATTGATCCAATGGGCCCCGGCCACCGCCGGAGTGACGGTAATCGCCACGGCCTGTTCAACAAAAAGAGCCGGCGAACCGTTATCCGTCACCCGCACAGTGAGAATCTGTGGCCCGAGCTGGCCAACAGTAGGTGTCCAGGTGAATTCGCCGGTTGTGGGATTGATCGCAGCGCCAGCCGGAATGGTCCCTTCGAGACTGTACGTCAGGCTATTGGCCGGAAGATCCGTGTCACTCCCAACAGTCGTGAAAAGGAGCACTTGGCCTGCGGTCACCGTTTTATTCGGAATGGCTTGTAGCGTGGGCGCTCGATTGACTTCGCCCACGGCGACCGTCATCGTCTCGCTGTAGCTCAGCGTTCCATCACTCACCACCACATCAAATGTATACATGCCGGGTCCCTGCACCTCAGTCGGGGTCCAGGTGAATTCGCCTGTGGTCGGATCGATGCTCGCTCCGACTGGCGCATTCGTGAGGCTGAAGGTCAAACTGTTGGCGGGAAGATCGGTGTCCGTTGCGCTTGCCGTAAAAGTCAGCGGCTGGAGTTCGCTCACGCTTTGATTGCCGATCTGATTCAGCACAGGTGCCTGGTTACTCGTTGCCACAGCGATATACACATCCTGTTGCGCAAACAAGGACTGTGCGTCATTGTCGGACACCCGCACCTTGATCAGATGTGTCCCCACCTGCCCTTCGGCCGGCGTCCAGGTGAACACTCCCGACACGGGATCAATCGTGGGTGTATTCAGCGTGCCAAAGCCGGGTGGGAGCAGCGAGAGATCGAGACTGTAGGCCAGACTATTGGCCGGAATGTCAGGATCGGCCCCCACCGCCGTGAAGGTGAGGAGTTGCCCCGCCGTGGCCGTCTGATTCGGGATGGCCTGCAAGGTCGGGGCTTGATTCACTTCGGTGACGGTTACCGTGATCGTTTCACGATCACTCAACGCCGGGGTGCCGCTGTCCGTCACGACCACCTCGAAGGTGTAGGACCCAGGGCCTTGCGCTTCGGTCGGGGTCCAGGTGAGTTGCCCCGTGCCCCCAGCAATGCTGGCTCCAGCCGGCACCTGCCCACTCACACCATTTTCCAACGAGAACAAGAACGTCGTCGGGCCATCGGGATCGGTGGCGTTGACGTTGATGAGCAACTGCTGCCCTTCGTTCACAGTCTGGGTGCCAATCGGGTTGAGCATGGGCGCACTGTTGCCGACTGCCACCCGGGTGATCGTGCGCGTGTCGCTGCGCTGATTACCCACAATGTCAGTCGCGCGCACGGTGAAGCTGTTGGCGCCCACCGTGAGGGCGACGTTCGAAAAACTAAATGCACCGGCTGCATCCGCCGTGGTCGTAAGGCCAAGAGCCACCAATTCAACCAGCACGTTGGCCTCGCTCTGACCGACCAGCGTGACCGTCGCATTCGTCGTCTGCTGATCATTGAGCGGCGCGGTATCGGAAGCCGCTGCCAAATCGAATGTGAGCGTGGCCGGGGCCGTGCGGTCGAGGGTAAAGGAGAGGGCAATCTGTGTCGCATTACCAGTTGTGTCGGTGGCCCGGAGCGTCAAGGTCAGCGGGCCTTCGGCAAGGGCGCCGCCATTGATCTGTTCCAAGCGGGTCTGCGTGAATGTGAAGGAACCATTGGGTTGGCGATCGGCGAGTACATTGAACGTGGGCGTCGTGCCGAAGCCGGCGAAGAAGGTCGCGATGCCATTGGGGTCGGTGACGCTCCCGGTGACAGCCGGATTGTTCGTCAGCTTGTCGGTGGCCGAGTTACCGGTGTCCTGCTGCAGCGCCGCACTTAGTGTCGGCCCGCTGAAGTTGCTGACGAAATGGATATCGGCTTCAGTCGGCCGGAAACTCGAACCCAAGAGGTATTGCGTCGGGAAGGAGCCAGCGATGAAGCGGGTATCGACACTGAGAGAGCCGTAGATGAAAATCCTGCCGATGGAGCTGGCGGTGCCGCCGATGAGCGTATCGTTGCCATTCCCATAGAGACCGTCCACGGGATTGACGCCCACGCGGACGGTAGTACTTGTCATGGACCCGAGGACTGTAAAGTATCTGATGCTCCCCAGTCCATAGGTATCACCATTGACGCCGGTGCCACCGGGCTGGCCGTCTTGGCCGAGAGTGGTGCCGATATAGAACTGGGCGTTGGTGACCGAATTTAGAATCGTGAGGACGTCGACAGAGGGCACTGCAACCGTGGCGCCTTGAACACTGCTAAGAATGATACTCCCGCTAGCAATGACTCTTGTGCCGTCGATGAGTGTTTTCACAGGGCCATCGATAGCCAAGGTGCCGGTCAGGTCGGTGTAAAGAGCCGTGAGAGAGCCGAGTGGCCCAAACACATGGATGTCATTGAGGGTAACGCGATTGTTGCCGCCGCCATTACCATTGGTGGTTATCTGCACCGCAGATGTTTCCGTGGTACCGGTCACCTTCATATCCCAATTGGCGCCGTCACGAATCACTTCACCCAGACCGGGGCCAGTCAGACTGAAAGTGACATTGGTGCCGTCCGCGTCACGCAGGGTCAATGTGGTGTTCCCACTACGCCCCGGTACCGTCCCGAACTTCCAGGCAACCTCGAATGGGGCTGACCTTGCTGTGACGTTGTTGGCTTCGCCGGCCGTCCCTTCGGCTATGACATTCGTGGCGTCCACGCGGCTCAAGAGGAAGTAACTACCGGAAGTGAATGAATTGGGGATCGTGAGATTGACGGACACATTGCGCGATTGGCCTGCGTTCAAGGCGGCGGTGTTGGCCGTGCCGAGTAGTGTGTCCCCAGCATCAAATGTGTTATTGGGCGAGGCGTAGACGGCGACTTGCGTGGTTGCATTCGCGCGCTGATTACCTTGGTTCTGCACCTGCACGCCGACTGTGGCCGTATCCGTGGGCAGGGCGATATTGGACAGCGACGCCGATTGGATCACACCGGTCAAATCGGCGGCGAGCAGGACGCGGGCTTCCAACGGTTCGAGCGTGAAGGGCGAGGCGCACCGCGGCGCGGACATGAGGGTCATCGAGCGCGACGCCCGGTGGACCTGCTGCCGCAGCCGTCGCAGCCGCGCCTTCAGCCACGAGCCGCGGCGATGCGATTTCCACCGCCACCCACACAGCATCACTCGCAGCTTCGTGAAGAACATCGCGTCAGGCATCATTCCCTCAATATTATATGTAATGCACCAACTTATGCCTTTGGTATGGGTTGATCACTATGTCGTACTTACTGATAAGTCAGTAATATAGGCTACACATGGCGTCATTTCGTGCTACACTGCGGCGCATGCGCAGAGACGGCCGAACACTGGATCACCGCACGCTGGAGGAAATCCGCAGGATGGCGGTGGAGCGGGTGCGTGAGGGGCAGGCCCCGGGGGCGGTGATCGCCAGTTACGGTTTCTGTCGGACCACGATCTACAAGTGGCTGCGGCAAGCGTCGAGCCGTGGCAGGGGGATCAAAGCGCTGGCCGCGCGCAAAGGGACCGGGCGTCCGCGCAAGCTCACACCCGTGCAAGAGCGGCAGGTCTTTCGTTGGATCAACGGCAAGAACCCGATGCAATATGGGTTTGATTTCGGGTTGTGGACACGACAGATCGTGCGCGAATTGGTGGCCATGAAATTCGACGTCAGCTTGAGTCTCGCCTCGGTCGGCGCGCTGCTGGCGCGCCTGGGGTTGACGGC
>JACQHN010000528.1 GCA_016199015.1 Nitrospira defluvii | reverse complement strand
CGTCTTCCCTATCGATCACCAGGCCTCGCATCATGACCGATTCAGACCGGCAGCCGCTCAGACGCAGTGCTCGTTGGCAATACGACCCGGCTTCAGACTCATTTTGCATTGGAAGAGGCTCTCTCTTGACTGCATCGAAGGCTGTCGTTAATATCAGCCCCGATTTGCCACACCACGTCTTGTATCAACGAACAGTAGAACTCAGACCCATCCGGCCGTCCATTTCGACTGCATGATCGAAGTTCGCAACATTACGAAACGGTATGGGAACCTCACCGCGATCGATCGCGTCACCTTTCGCGTCGAAAAAGGTGAAGTGCTGGCATTCCTGGGCCCGAATGGCGCAGGAAAAACCACGACCATGCGCATTCTTACCTGCTTCATGCCGGCGACAGAAGGGTCGGCGCACGTCGCGGGCTTCGACTGCGCGGACCAATCGGAAGAGGTCAAGAAACGAATCGGCTACCTGCCTGAAACACCTCCGGTGTATCAGGAACTCACCGTCTTCGAGTATCTCTCCTTCGTGGGCAAGCTCCGCGGACTCAGTGGGGCGGACCTGACAGCCGGAATGGATCGGGTGATGGAGCGGCTGTCCCTGGGATCCGTCCGACAGCGGCTTATCGCCAACCTGTCGCGCGGGTATCGCCAGCGAGTCGGCCTTGCCCAAGCGCTGATTCACGATCCGCCCGTTTTGATTTTGGATGAGCCCACGGTGGGCCTCGATCCGAAACAAATTATCGAAATCCGGGAATTGATCAAGAGTCTGGGTGGCTCACACTCGGTCATCTTGAGCACGCACATTCTTCCCGAGGCCACCGCGGTCTGCCAGCGTGTGGTCATCATCAACGGTGGACGAATCGTCGCCGAAGATACGCCGGACCAACTGTCGGCCAGACTGCGACGGTCCGAAAAGATCAGCGTCACCCTCAAGGCCCTGCCAGCCGACGTACTCGACCGGTTCCGCGAGGTCGCCGGAGTGGAGCATGTGCTGGCGACTCCTGATCCGCACACAGTGCTTATCGAATGTGCGCTGGGCAAGGATATCCGGGAAGAAGTGGCACGCTTCGCCGTCAGAAACGACTGGGGGCTGCTCGAAATGAAACCAGTCTCCATGACCTTGGAAGACGTCTTCCTGCGACTCACTCAACATGAAGACGGCCTGTCGAAGCCGGACGCCACCACCGAGATCAACCAACACTGACCTATGACACCCGTTCAGGCCATTATCGCGAAGGAACTGCGGTCCTATTTCGTCTCTCCGATCGTCTACGTGGTCGGTGGGGTCTTCCTTCTGACCTTTGGCTTCCTGGCCTACCTCTATATTGTCTTTACCGGAGCTCAAGCCATTCAGTTGATGCAAATGCAGGGCGGGACCGCGCAGATCAACCTAAATGACTTGGTCTTTCGCAACCTCTTCACCAGCATGCGATTCGTCCTGCTGTTGATCCTGCCCATTCTAACGATGCGCCTGTTGGCCGAGGAACGAAAGCTCCGCACCTTTGAATTTCTGATGACGGCCCCGGTGCGAATCAGCGACATCATCGTCGGGAAATTTGTGAGCGTGTATCTCGTGTTTATCGGGATGCTGCTGATGACGACGCTCGTCCCACTCACCCTGGCGCTCTTCAGCGATTTCGACTGGTATCCCGTCCTGACCGGCTATCTCGGCTTGACGCTGCTCGGAGGGTTGTTCCTCGCAGTCGGCCTCTTTGCGTCGTCTATTACCGAAAACCAAATCGTGGCCGCCTTTACCAGCTTCGGCCTGCTCCTGATGTGCTGGCTCCTCGCCGGTCTCGGTTCGCTCTTGGGTGATACGTCAGCGGGCCATATCGTCTCCTATCTGTCATTCATGGAACACTTCGACCACCTCGTCCGTGGCTTGATCGACACGAAAGACCTGGTCTATTACGTCAGCGGCACCGTCTTGATGCTGTTCCTGGCCCACCGTATTGTGGATTCGTCACGATGGAAATAACGCGCCGCACCATTCCCGTTGGCGCCCTCGGCATCGGCTTAGCCGTGGCCGGCCTGATCGCCTATTCCTTGGTGCCCGATACGCTCTGGCTCGTCACCCTGTTGGAAGGGCTGGCCCTGGTCTGCCTCATCTGGTTTTTTGCGAACCATTTCGACCGCCTGAAGACCTTCTCCGCCCAACGCTCGACTCGCATGGGCGCCAACAGCGCGCTCATGGTGGCGCTCTTTATAGCCATTTTAGCCATCCTCAATTTCCTCGGAGCCCGCCATTCGATCCGCTGGGATTTCTCCGAGAATCAGAACTACACGCTCGCTCCGGAGACCCATCGCGTCCTTCGCAACCTGACCAGAGATGTCAGCATCACGGTCTTCACCAGGGAGAAAGATCCTGGCTACCAGGCCTACAAGGAGCGGTTCGACAGTTACCGGCAGGCCAGTCCCAAGCTGACCGTCCAGTTCATCGATCCTGAACGCCAACCTAAGGTGGCCCAGAATTACAGCATCACCAGGACCGACATCGCCATCTTCGAAAGTGGTCCCCAGTCGGTTCGCATCACCTCTCCGGCTGAAGTAGAAATTACGGGCGCCCTGCTCCGTGTGTCCAAAGACACCAAGAAGCGGCTCATGTTTCTGGAAGGTCATGGAGAGCGGAGCCTGGAGGACAGAGACCGGGGCGGGCTGGCCCTGACGAAAGAGGTGCTGGAAAAACAGGGATACGACATCGCCACGCTCTCCTTGCTTCAGGAATCCGTCGTGCCAGAGAACACTGCGGTGCTGATTATTGCGGGACCGCGTCGAGCGGTGACCAAGGAAGAGAAGGACCGCATTCGAGCCTATGTCGCCAAGGGCGGACATCTCCTGGTGCTGGTCGACCCGGACACGCAAGCCGGCATGGATGACCTGTTGGATACCTGGGGCATGGAGCTGGGTCGAGGCGTGTTGGTCGATTTACAAGATCGCCTGGCACAAGGCGATTTGACCGCCCTCTTGGTCCGCACCTTTACCGACCATGAAATCACCCATGAACTGACCGCTGCGGTATTGTTTCCTCTTACCCGCCATCTCGTCTTTCATGAGGACAAGGGAAAAGACTGGGACTATGTCCCCCTCGCACGAACATCCCCACGCAGTTGGGCCGAGACCGATATCAAGGGTCGAGTCGTGAGCTACAACGAAAAGGAGGACATCCAGGGCCCTCTGGCGCTGGCAGCGGCCTTGACTCCGAAACAGGCTCCCGAAGAAGGCAAACCCCGACCCGCCCTGGTGATCGTCGGCAACTCCTCATTCGCCAGCAATGGGTTTATCAACTTCGTCGGCAACAGCGATTTCTTTCAACGCACAGTCGGATGGCTCACGGAAGAGGGCGATCTCATTTCCCTCACGCCCAAAGACCCCGCAGTCCGACCCTTTACCCCCAACCCGCTCCAGGAACGCATTCTGCTGTATGTCCAGGTCATTCTCCTTCCCGCGATGACCGTCCTCTGCGGCCTCCTGGTCTGGCGAAAACGGCGTCGTTTGTAACAGCATGAGGCGCTACTGGCCGACGGTACTGATGGCGGGCGTGTTTGCAGCTCTTGGACTGTACCTCTACCTCATAGAACTCCCCGAACAGCGCACCGAAGAAACGACGGCCACTCAGGCTAAGCGGATTCTGGCGTTCAATGAGACGGAGATCACGACGTTGACGGTCCGGAGTCAGTCCGGAGAAGTGGTTCTGACTCAAACTCCCGGTCAGGCGTGGACTATTTCCGCGCCGATTCACACCGACGCCGATCAGAGGCAGGTGCAGGCTCTCCTCCGCGCCCTCGTCATGGGAAAAGTCTCGCGGCTGGTCGAAGAACATGCGGCTTCGTTGACGCCGTTCGGTCTCGATCACCCTTCCACGGTCGTCACAGCGGGAACCGGCAGTCAACAAGAGACGCTGTCCATCGGCGATGCCGGTCCCTTGTCGTCCAGCCTCTATGTCTTGAGGGCTTCGGACCAGGCGGTGCTCTTGACGGACCTGGCGCCGAAAGACTTTCTGAACAAAACACTGCTCTCGCTGCGCCGCAAAGAGTTGCTGCAATTTGCCCAGCAAGACGCTGAGCGACTCCGCCTCACCTATCCCACGACGGAAATCGTGCTCTACGCCCAGGATGAAAAGCCCAAAAAGAAATGGAAGATCCGCTATCCCATCGAGGCTGAAGGGGACCGAACCCAAGTGCAAGCCCTGCTTTTTCGCTTGGAAGATTTGAAGGCGCTGGCCATTGTCGATCCGGGACCGGAGCGGGATAAACTTCTACCATTACTCACCAAACCCAAAGTAAAAATTGCCCTACATGCCGGTGGCACTGACCAAGTCGTGCGGCTCTTTCAGCCAGACCCCGTCAGCGGGGAGGCCTATGCCCAGACGATGCCCGATGGCCCGATTTATAAAGTCAGCCCTTCGGCCATTAAGGATCTCACCAAGGACCTCTTCACCCTGCAGGACAAACGATTACTCGGCGTGGACATCGGCGATATCGCCACGTTGTCCATCAAGACACGAGATGAACAATACGTACTCATTCATCAGCATAACGAGTGGGTGCTCGAGGATCAGCCGACGGAGAAGGTCCGTCAGGATGTCGCGGACTTAGTCGTCAGCCGAATCGTCAATCTTCCGGCGGAAGAGCGTGTTCTCAAGCAGGCCAGCCCACTCGCGCCCTATGGACTCGTGGCCCCCGTGGCCGAATTCGTCGCCACCGGCAAAGACGGACGCGTCGCTGGACGCCTGGCGCTGGGCAATCAAGTCGGCGGCCTCCTGTATGCCATCGGCCACCGTATCCCTGGTGTATTCCAGGTACGCCCAGACCTGCTGACCCAAATCCCCTCCCGGCCGGCCCTCCTCGGGCAGGGAGCGGGGCCCACCCCCTAAGCAAGCTCGCAGAGGTGTTTCCAGGCGAGGGCGGTTTATGCTACTGTGCGCGCATCGTTTTTGCTCAAGGAGGATCTTTCAATGATGTACTCGCCGTCTCACAGTGCTCTTGTCTTGTCCTTATCTCTACTCCTGCTCAGCGCCTGTGCTACGGAAGAGGCGCTCACCGGCAGTGGATCGACACAGGCCTCGCCCTCGGCCACGTCCGGGAAAGCTGCCGCTCCGGCCTACGATTCACTGCAAGCCTGTCTGGCGCGCATCCCGTCTGGAGGCACGGCCGGCACACGCATGCTCGCCGAGGAAGGCTGTCAACGAGAGGAGGCGCTTCGCCAGTCCATCGCGGGACCCGCCAGCACGAAGAGCGGAAACCGGGCGGCCTCCGGCACGGTCGGGGATAGTCTGGACGCCTGCACGACACGAATTCCGAAAGATGCCTCCGCCGGGCAACGGATGCTGGCCGAAGAAAGCTGCAAGCGCGACCAGGCGAATCAGCGATAATCCATCTCTCCCCTGAAATTGCTTCGCCTCCGAAAGTGGCAGCCGCTTCTTTCGGAGGCGCGTCACTTGAGTGGACAATTTTCCCCGCACGGTCGCGGATGAAGCCCCCATCAAAGATCTGCCCGCACGGCTGACCAGCCATACTCACGCCCCTTGCCCCGCGCATCCTGCTCCTGGTTCGGAAGTGCCCCACCAATTCTCTCTTGAGTACGTCTCGAGCTTGAACGAACAAGCTTCGAGTGTGACCGCAATCAGCCGGATCAAGCCATCCGCCGCCATGCCACCACTGCCACAAATTCGCTTTCTGGGCCGCAGACAAGCCCGGACCTCCCATTTGCCCCATACAGATCACACTCAAACTCCACCTTGCCCCAGAGGGTGTTGCGTTGATCGCCTAAACCTGCCCCTTCGCTTTTAGGAAAGTGGCTGACTACGACGCACTCATGATCCTGGGCAGTCTCCCAGCACATGCCTAACGCATTCGGGAATCGGTGATGCATTCTTCTTGTTCGCCTGTTTGACGGTGTGGACGCCAGGGAACGCCTGCACCCAAGACTGAATGTTGAGCGCGTTCACCGTAGGTTCGTGAAAGAACCAACTGAGATCTTTCGTCTCATTCGCATCAAAGTGCAATTTCTGCTCTCGTTCCCACTCACCCTCTGACGTGGACAATTTAGCTTTCACTCGGATAAACCCGTCCTGCCCGACATTCTTAATGCTCGTCTTTACCAGCACACCTGCATCTGGCGCACCATCCATAACGCCGATGTCCAGCTGTTGATGGACCGTGATAATCTCGCCACGCGCCTCATTCCCTGGGTCCCATCCGCCAACGTAAGCCAGCCCCAGCACTGCAATGACCGCCCCGAAGATAAAGTTTCCCATGACACATCTCCTTTGTGGGTAGCGATTTGCCATCTGTTGCCCCCAAAGGGGGCCTTCATCCTGACTCGTCCCCAAAACTCCAAAGAATGTCCTCTCATTCATGCTGCAGCGAACGCGGCCCATGTGTGTCAGAACCAATGTCTATAAGATCCAGCACCGCCAGGATGAAGATTGCTCCGCCAAGAATGAGCTCCAGCATGGTGTCCTCCTTTTCAGCGACGCGGTTCATGCATGAGGTATCGCAACCCCAATGCCAGCGGGCAGCCCTCAAGAGAACGGGAGCAGGATCAGAACTAACTACGCAGAAAAACAATGAGTTAGAGAAAGGAGGAGCAGGAATGATGTGGCTGGATCACACGAAGGAAGACGAAGACGAGCCTGAGACATCCCCGCATCGTAAAGGGACAGGCCGCGCTCTGCCGGGAAGCAGAGACCCGAGAAGGCCCTAGCGCCGCAGGGCGATCGGAAAGTCCGGAACGGTGTTGGGTTTGGTGGTCGTGGGGGTCTGCTTGCCGTCGGTGAGTTGCTTCACCCGCTCGGAGAGATACAGATCCAACATGTTGATGCTAATCGTGCCCTTGCCGGTATAGTCAGCCTTGCCGTCTAGGCCTTCCACCAACGCCTTGGTAAAGGCGCCGTTCCCCCAGGTTTGATCTTCAAGCGAATATTGCTTGCCGGTGGAGGAGGCAAAGACCACGGCGCCGTTCTCTGCGCTTGCCAGCTCGTTTACCACGGCGTTAATGTCCGCGACACCCCGCCTGGCGCCCATGATGTTGCCGGAATGGCAGGTATCCACGAAAAACAGCGTCTTGCCCGCAATGGAGGCCAAGGTATTCTTGATGTCGGAGAACACCACGCCGGTCCGTAGCAGCTTGTCCGGATTCGCATTGGCCAGTAAAAAGTAGTAGATGCCGTTGGAATCATTCACGCCGTGGCCCGCGAGAAACAGCATGGCCACGTCTTTACTCGTGGTCTCTTTCCGCAGCCAATCCAGACCATCGAGAATATCGTCTTTCGTCGCCTCTCCGTCAGTGAGGACCTTCGCCGTCACGTCTCGATACAACCGGCCCTTCTGGCTATGCAGCACGGCCGCGAAATCCTGCGCGTCCTTGGCGGGAAATCCCAGGGTCAAATCTTTGTTCTGGTACTGGCTGACCCCGATCGCCAGAATATAGAGTCTGGGCTGGATAACGAAGGCATCCGCTTGTCCCGGCCCCCGTCCTGCCCACTTCACCCGCACCACCGCGGGCACGCTGGTGCTGTAACGATTCTCCGCCAGAATGGCAATCTCAGCATCCCGCTCGGGAATCGTGACTTGGAATTCCTGCACGTCGGACTCGGCCTGCGCCTTCGCGGTGACTTTGAGATCCCGTGCCACGGAGACGGGGCGCCCATCCACCAAAGCCTTCACGCCAGTCACCGGCTCTCCCGAGGGGGATCGCAGTGTGAACCGCACAGTGACGTCGGATGCGGAGACCATGGCCCCCTCGCCAGGCGAAAGAATCGTGACCACCGGCGGAAGTTGTTCGGCCAAGGCTGCGGTCTGGGCCTTGCGCCCGCTCTCACTGTTCGCCAGGCGAACCGCCGTCCCCTCATCTAAGGTCTCCAACACCTTCGCGACGATATCGGGCCGGTAGTAGGTGTTTCGGAATTTCGCGGCAGGAAAAAAATCCGCCGCCTGGTCCTTGCCATGGTTGACATGCCACCCGATCAACTCTTCGCCACCGGGCGAGGCATTGTAGTAGCCGGACGGAGTCCACATTACCCAGCGCTTACGGTCACTGTGGGGAAACAACGACAATAGTTCTTGTCCATCTTTCATTCGATACCAATGAATGGTCCCGCCCTGAGCAACAATTACAGCGAGTGCGTTATTTCGAGAAACACTGACCCGACAAACCGACCCACTCGAAAATGATCTCCAACGTTCTTTTCCAAGACTGTCAAAGTTGCGAAGATACCAGGACGTTCCTAGAATGAACGATTGGTCGTCTGGAGCAAATCCAATACTGAATGGAATCTCATCTTCGTAGAGAGGCAGCGGTGCTCCATTGAATCTATGCTCCAATGTCCCCAATCCAGTGACGGACACTCCTCGTTTTTTCAGCAGCGGTCCATAAGAATCAGGGCCGCTTGTGCTCGAAGATGAGTGTACGGTTGAATGGCCGAACCAGACATTCGACGGTGAAAATCTCCCCACATCTTCTATCTGTGCCACTGTCCCGTCATAGGATAAACGGAACTGTTCCGCCTCAACATCTTTACAAAAATCAATCGCAGATGGGCGTGTATACAAGGACCACGTTTCTTTCGAAAGATCTACCATCCCCCATGTACCATTCATACCAACAACCACCCGTCTTCCAGGCAAAACAACGAGAGAATATATGGGCTCTTGCCCTCCCTTCCTCGTGTCAGTAAGTAGCTTTCTCGTTGCCTCGCGTCCGTCTTCTAGCCAAAAAGTGATTTCTACGGATTCTATTGAGCTTGACGTAGTAACGAGGCTTTTATCGAATGTAGACCACGCTGGTGTCGTCCACATGACATTTTTGAGCTTTGCAATTCGACTATAAAGCTTTCGAAGGTCTTGCCCAGAAAGTACCGTGACCAAGTCGCCGCCCCAATACCCAACAGCTATCTTGTTCCCATCTGGCGAGAAACGGGCCACCCATGGCAGTAGTGTATTATCGAGCTTTAGGATCTCAAGAACGCGGAAGCTCGTATCATAGAGACGGATGACGCCATCAAACGCTGCAGTGACCAATCGCCCCTTGGGGTCAAAATCGACCGAGACGGGCCGCCGCCTATATGATACATCCTGAACGACGATCGAGTAGTTGCCAGTGCGATAGACTTGAACACCATGGAGTCCTTCTTTGCTACTAAATGCTACCGCTATATATGCACCATCTTTTGAGTAGGCGAGGTCCAGAACAGTTCCTGGCACACCACCAACTCGGGCCCGCATTTCTCCAGATGATAAATCGAAGAAATAGATTGAAGCCGCTCCATCCCACTCGCGTCCAGTAAATCCACCGGCAGCAACTAGCTTTCCATCTGGAGAAATTGCGATCTGACTGATCCTGCCATCTAGATTCCTCCCAACAGGAGGTCGGATAGTCCTTACTAATTCTCCCGTAACCAGATCCCATACTCGAATACTCTTATCCTCAGAACCCGTCACAAGAACTCTGCCAGACCGATCAACTGCCATATCCTTCGTAAGTAGCGAACTATGGTTCCCTGTCTCGATTCGCAGGATAGGTTCGCTCGGCGGCTCCCCGGCCCAGGCTGGGGCTGCTCCGAACCAGATAGCCACGCCCAGCAGCAGGCCCAGGGCCCAGCGCGATCTCATCACCATCAGCGCCATGAGCGATCTCCTCATTTTGTGACCAGCCCGCGTGATCTGAGCCCCCGCAACCCCTGCGTTTCTGTCTGGTCAGCACCCAGCGTGATCACGCTCGTGTGCACCTCGCTCCACTCTTCAGGTCGCATCGCCGTCGTGTTCAGCATCAGCCCGGTGGTCGTCGGAGAAAAGGTGAAGAGACCATTCTTGAAATTCGCATTTTCAAACAGCCGAAGCGGACGGGTACTGCACACGGCCTTCACCCGTTCCGTTCCCAACGGTTCAAACACCTCGAACTGGTAGTCCTCAATGGCGCTCGGCACGGACACCCAGCCATCACTCGAACGAACCAATGTGTCCTGCGGGGTCGGTCTCCAGCGATTCGGCAACAATAGGTTGACCTGGCCACTCGCGCCGATGTTCACGACGGTAAGATAGCAGCCGCGCGTCGTGCGGAATCGAAAGGTCGCAGCCTCCTTGACGCGATATTCCCGTCGCTCAGCAACGAGCTCCGTGTGGAATCCATAGGGATTGCGCAAATCCCAAAAGGCTTCCACCCACTGATGAAAATTCTGGTCCTGGCTTGGCGTTGGCACAATCGACGAAACGATGCCTTTGGGCGGCGCCTGAAGCAGGCCCAGTTCGCGAAGATCCTCATCCGAGAATGCCGTGCGCGCGATAGTACTTTCCGCCGCCGCCTCCATCACGTGGTCGGAGAGGCGAATCAGCTTGGTACTGAGCCACACTCCACCGGCTGGGTCTCGCTCATACACCCCCACCAACTCAGCCCCAGCCTGTGCGACAGGACCATTCTTCGTCTGGGTCACACCTGGACTCATTTCAAGAATCTGCAAGGTCTTAAATCCAGATAGTGCTGAAGCCAACCCCGATTCGAACCGGCCACTAATCGCGAATCGGCGGCGAGACCTGGACTCGACAAACTCTCGGACGACCGTGAGCACCTCATTCGAGGTGTTCACCTTCCCAGCGAGCTGATAGGCAAGATCGTACAATGCCTTCCCCAGGGGACTCGAGTCGCCGAACGTGGCAGGTGGAATGAGCGTAAACCTGATCGCCTGCGCATCAAAGTGCCGGGCAAGTTGGTCCCGGAGCGAGGACGTCAGGTGCAGCGCAAGCTGGTCGAGCGCCACCCGGGCTACGACCGTAACGGAGTGTTCACTAGGCTCAACCCTCCGCACCCACGCATCGACGTGCCCGGCGGCATCGGTGCGCAGCTGCCGATCGACTTCGCCCTGTCCCTTCTCAAATGAAAACTGGAGGGGAATCTCCGCCACGCCTTGTTCCTTGCCGCTCAGGATACCGACTATTTGCATCCGAAGTGGTTGGGCCAGTGGTTGTCCCGGAAAGGCCCGTTGTTGATCCCCACTGATCTTTTTGACTTGCAAGGACCCGAGCACAGTCTGGATCTCCTGGTGCGTCGCCCCAGCGTCTCCTGGTCCGGCTAATCCTTTTCGCTGTTCTGAATCAGTCCCATTGAGGTGATCAGCGACTCTCGCCCAGGATTCTTGGGCCTCCCGCAATTGGGCTAATGACAGCAGAACACGCAGCACATCACCCCGCGCTTCATGCTGCGCAGCGACCTTCTTGGCACGAACCGCCTCGTCGGTCAGTTCCCGGAGTTTCGCGAGATGGTGATAGACCGGGGAACGCATGGTAAACCGAGCCATCAGTTGATCCTGCCGTGCGAGCACCCGCTTCCGGAGGCCTTCCGGGTAGTCGGCAAACGCCTCCTCCAAGTTAACTCGACCGATAATCGTCGCCTCCCGATCCTCTGCCTGGATATGATGTACCGTCGCTCGAGCCAGCCCCTGGCTGTCCGTCACGCTATGTGCATCCACCTCAGCCTTCCCGGCCTCTATGCGAAACTGAATCGGCAGGTTCTGGATCGTGCGGTCGCCGGCCATCGCCCGCACAACAAGCGGCGCGTCCAATTGCGGAGCGATGACAGCTCGCTGTTCGTCGCCCGCTACTTTCACCAGCTTGAGCGATGCCAGAAGCGATTCAAACTGGCGTCGAGTTTGTTCCACCAGCACGGCACGCGATTCTCCCTTGGCCTGCTGTGCGGCAAGGTAGCGGAGACGCCGGTCGAGCTGTTCGGCAGTCGCATCCAGGTCGAGCAATTGGTACCACACACCCAACGCCCGTAACGCTTCGCCTTGGTCCTGCAAAGAAGTTGCGTGCTGGCTCAACTCGCCCCGACGAGCCTGAAGGTTCTCCAGTTCCACGCCCCAGGCGTTCACGGCACGATCTCGATCCAATCGAGCCAAGGCAAAGAAGTGTGCTCCACAGGGGTCAGCGTACCGATCGACAATATCGAGTCCGGAGATCCCGATCTGAACCGTCTCCACCACATCCGACGACACGCTGTATGAAAACCCCTGGGCGCTGGTTTCCTGTTGACTGCTCCGATCCACCCCATCGATTTTCACCTCAAGGCTCTTCACCACCTCGAGTCGTGCCTGCCGATCAGCCTCCTCCTGACTGACGGTGGATTGCCCCATCGCCTGCCACGGAGCCGTTTGCCGCACCCAGTCGGGAGGAACTGAGGATTCGCAGCGCGCGGTCTTCTGCGAAGCATGGTTTGAGGGCTGGGGAGGCTTGGGTTCGTTGAGAGGCGGGGTGCGATTAGGAGCCGGCGCAGGCTTGCCGGCGCGCAACTCCTCCTGTGCCGCTTCCATGTCAGCCTTAATGGCCGCTTGGTCCTCATGGGACAGCGCGCTCGTGCTTGGCAGAGGCAACGGATCTTTCGCCCCTGAGTTTGGAGCCGTCGTACATCCCATGACCAGGAAAAGCCCGATCCCCGCAAGCATGGCGAAACCAACGATGATACCTCGACAATCGCCCATACGCCCCCTCCGTCTCACGGTCTACACAAAGGATTCAGCATCGCTTGTCGCCCGATACACCTGGCTTGGGCATACCCGATCGGATCGTCTCCATTACTTTCAGAGTCATCCAGGCCTTGGCCTCCTCAACTCGATGATCCGCTGTCTGAAACTCCCTACCGGAACCCTACCTCACCAACGCCACGGGGAAGTTGCTGTACCCCTGGGGCGTATCTGTGATGGGATGCTGGGCGCCGTTGGTCAGCTGCGGCACGGTTTCCGACACATACGTATCAAGCTCTTTCATCGAAACCTTCCCATCTGGGACAAGATCGGCCTTGCCGTTCAGACCATTGAGCAACGCATAGGTGAAAGCGCCATGTCCCCACTCATCGCTCTCCTGCGACAATTCCGCTCCCCGGCTGGAGGTGAAGACCACTGCGTTCATTTCCTGCAGTTCCTTCACAAACCGGTCGTTATCGACGCCGCGCGTTTTCTTTTTGCTGACCCCTTCCGAGTGACAGGTGTCCGCGAGAATCAGCTTCTTGGCCGGCAGGTCAAGAATCGTCTTCAACTCTCGCCACGAGATGGCTTTCGAGCGCTTCAGCGATCCGTCTGGATTCACCACCGCATCGGTCGGCAGGAAATAGAAATCGCCGCGCTCGTCATTCAGCCCATGTCCGGCCAGGAAGAGCAGCACCACATCGTTCTGTCCTGCCTGCCCGAGATAGGTCAGATTGTCGAGAATCGTGTCGTAGGTCGGCTTCAAGGCGCTGTGATCGGAAATGACCAGACTATGCACCTCCCGAAACAACTTGCCCTTCTGTCGAGTGAACGCGTGGACGATCGCTTGGGCATCGGCCTCGGCATACGAAAGCCCGCGAATCTGCCGTTCCTGATACGCGTTGATCCCGATCGACAACATCCAGAGATTCGGAAGGATTGTGTCGCGCAGAGGAAGCACACTGGGTGGTAGGGATACGGTAATCGACTTGACCGTCTCGCTGTAGCCATTAAACGCCCGGACCTCGATGACGTTTAACGCTCCTTCCAATTCCAGCGGAATCGTTGCCGTCCAATCACGCGCACCCGCTGGAAGCACGAGCGGCACCGCCGTCCCTGTCCCGCCGACGCCTTTGCTCGTCACGACCAAGTCTCGGGTTTGGCTTGGCCACAACTGTGCGCCATTCATTGACACCCGCACAGATCTCAGCGGGTAGGTCGCATCCGTCACATGAATGGCCAAATCCATCTGTGTCGACGAGAGAATGGCCTGATCCGCCGGGGCTGCAATCGTCACAACCGGAGGCGACACAAATCCAACGTAGCCGACACGCGTTTCTGGGCGTTGGCCCCCAAACACTTGCACCAGAGCCTGTTCTCGATCCCCCAATCGAAGCGTCTCTTCTACGACCTGCGGCCGATAGAACGTAGAGCGGAATTGATCGATTCCATACACCTGATCGCCCAACCGAACGTTCAAATGGGTATCGCCCTCTGGCGAGGACGCGTAATACCCTTCCGGCGTGACAGACAACCATTCACCGTCCAGAAACCGGACCATCGTCATGAGCTCCTGCCCACTCTCCACATTCCAGAGGCGCAACGTGCCATCTTCTCCACCCGTCAGAGCGCGCGTTCCACCCCCGATCCCTGCAAACGAAGCCAGTTTCCCGACGTGCCCTACCAGCTTTCCCTGAACTTGCCCGGACACTGCGTGACGGATCTCAACTCCCGTGCAATTCACATTGCATCCTGAGACCACTTGCCCCCCGGTGAGTCCGTCACCAAGCCCATCCCTGTTAGTTGGGTCCCCGCCTGGAACGTGGCAACCAGGGCTTGTCGAGCAATGTCCCAGATCTCTGCCTGCCCATTCCATCCCACTACCAATAAGCGTTGCCCATCGGCGGAGAATTGGACCAGACGGGGCTCTTCTCGTTCTCCTTTCTTGTCCACCAACCCATGAGCAATCACCCTCCCCTCCCCCGGCCCGTTAAAAAGGATTACCCCATGGCCACTTTGAGACCAAGCTGTCCACTTTCCATCTGAAGAAATGTCCACGTGGGGATAATTCCCAGCATTGATCTGATATTGCAGAACCAGCTGACCGGTTTGTAGATTCCATTGGTAGATCTCCCATGGGCGATCAGATTCACTCGCCCCTCTCCCAACGACCACTGCTTCAGAGCGGCTAGGAACGATCGTACATGCTCTCATTTCCCACTTTTCATTAAACTTCCACTCTGATTCCACCTTGCCGGTGTTCATTTCGAAAATGGCAAAATTGGGCTTTCCCTCTTCTGATCCCAATACCGCGAATTGTCGCTCTCCCGCCAATGCACCTATACACTGCGCGTGCCTCTTCCATTCGAGGCTCCATTCAACACGGCCATTTTCCAAGTTCCATAGGTTGATGCGATGATCCTTCCCCATCGAAAGGGCGCGTCCTCCAGACTGAAAGGCAAATACCCGCTCCACTGCTGGAATCCCGCCTGTCAATCGCTGAACCACACGACCTGCTACCGTATCAACGATGACCAAGTCCTTGTTCACAAACTCAAACCGATCACGGCTCTCGCTGTTTTCAATGTCCAAAGGAAATACAGGTGTGACAACGAGAAACCGCCCGTCAACAGATTGGTCATAGATGGCAGGAATTCCAACGTCAGCAATCTCAATTAACGACCGCTGGTTGCCCGTGGGAATGTCCTTCCGAATAGGACGTGAATTTTTCAGGACCTTAAGGTCAGGTTCATAGGGCGCTAGGTAGGCATCTGCTGTGTTTCGTGAGCAGACGCCAGTGGGGCGCGAGAGAAAAGCGAGCCCGACATCCTTCCATTTTTGGGCCACCTTTCCTGTCTGCCAATCCAACGCCACAAGCTCGTCTTTGCTGTGGTACAGAAGCCACCGGTCACATATGGCGAAGCCGGGACGATAGTCGATCCAGAAAGGTTCCTCGTTCTGGCCTGTATCAAGTGTTTGGGGCGTCCCAGCAGCCTTGGGATTCCAGATGATGATCTTCCCCACCGTGCGGGACGCAATCCTCCCGTCAGGGATAAAGGCAACCTCCATCAATTCGTAACCCTCAAACCGCTGTACCATGCCTCCCGAGGACATGGAGTACAAAACAAGGCCGGGCTTGTTTTCATACGCAACCGCCACCATCGAGAAATCCTGAGACACGTCCAGATCTTTGACTTTGCTCTCCTTCATGTCTTTGTGATCGAGCCAAATTTCTCGAATGATTTCCCCACTCGCTACACTCACAATCGTGAGAAGGTCTCTCCCGCCCTTCACCCCTCGAACTGCAACTTGTTTCCCGTCCCGACTCACAAATAGACGTTTTATGCTTTCAATCGACCCACTGAGATAATCACTAGCCATGATCAGATACAGTTCTCTGCTCGTTTGCCGATCCCAAACCCTGAGCACGCCATCTCCTCCCAAAGAGATGACGCGACGCCCATCTGGCGAAAGCTTGGCGTCCAACGGCAAGGCACTATGTCCTAATTGCGGGTAGAGCATCGGCCTCTGGGTCTCCGTTGATTGCAACCTATTGGACCCGGCGGAAGCAGCGTTCACTTCAGCAATCATAGTAAGCATGGTCAGTAGGACGAGCCCGCACACCGTCACGCTGTTCCATTGGGAAAGCGATACGGTGCGGTTGATCATCCGTTGTTTTAGCCATCCCAGCATCATCGTGGAGTCAGGCATGGTGAACACTCCTTGCAGGTACGGTTGTCGAGAATGTGGAGGGCGCACAACCGGCTCATTTCTGCCCTGTGCTCAATCGAAGCGGCATGCTCGTATCACACCTCCGATTAGGCCGCAATCCTCGACGGATCGCGCACCTTGTTGGGCCAGGGTAATGCAAACGCTATTCCCTGACGCCCAGCATTTACATGTATTTCTCGCTCGTGGGTTTCCCTTGAGAGTCTGTCCGGCCATTCAATTCTGACGTTGCCCAGCCACGTCGGATTCCCCTTCGACTTTCCCCACAGCTCGCGGGGAACCCCACACCGCAGTCCCAGATGCCTTCGCCCTATCGCCCCCGGCCTGATCGCCATTATTCTTTTCATAACAGCGACTTAGATGATCACTGTGAACTGACCCGCAATGGCATTTCTCTTGCTCAACTCCTCGCTAGAAATTGCACACGGTTGATCGATGTTCGTTAGGACCATTGTAATCATTCACAAGGAGGGTGCCATGTTGATACGAGCCATTGCCCTGTCTGTTTCCCTTGCGATCCTGCTTTTACCACTGGCCGGCCAGGCTGCCGACTATCGCTTCGTCGATCGGGGCGACACGTACTACCTGGACCGTCTCTTCGAGAACCAATTGGTGCTAGTCCTGGGCAAGGAGAACGGGTGGGTCAAAGTGCGGTACCTGAACGGCGCCGTGGACTGGGTGGCACCGAACCGGCTCATGACTCAGAGCCAGTCCAGCGCCAACGATACGGCAGAGCAGGTTGTTGGAACCGGTGTGCTCTTACTGGCGCTTTACTGCCTGGCCAACCCTGCGGCCTGTTCGGATTCTCCATCCACACGTTAGAGAGAGCCGCCTGTGCATGAAAGGGCGGTCAAACTCGTTGCTTGTCCAGGAGGGCCTGTGTGAGGAATGCATCTCCCACAGGCCCTCCCTCGGGCGACTACCCCACCGATCGTCCCTCTGGTCAGCCGATCTTCTAGCCATCTCGAAGACAACAACCCCACCATCGTGACCTTCACGCCGCTAACCTCGTCAGTCATGCCCCTCCCGTTCCAGTCGGTCGCGAATCTCCGGCGCCACCACATCCCCCGCCTTCATGAGTGGAATCACGACGGCCAACGTCTGGAGCAGGAATCGCCTCCGGCCTTCGAATTTATCCTCGGGGTGAACACACGACACGACAGCCTTGACCCGACCTTCAAGCGCCGTCAGCTTTGCAACAAGATTGAGGGCCTGCACCTCAAACTCGACACTGGTCAGCTTCTTCTGAAAATATTTGTGGTGCGTATTAATGTAGGAGGTCAGCGTCATCGTCCCACTTAGGAACTCCGATTTCCATTTCTCGCAACCGCCGGCCTGGGCTGATGGAGCAGAGAACATCCCCAGCACGTACAGGACGCAGCACACCGTGAAACCAGTCACTGACCATAAAGGAGTCATCGGTTCCTCCTTCTTCGCCCACTCCAGCCTACTCACCGAGCGCCTACCCGCCACCCTCCATATTGAAGCGGACCAGCGTCGCCAGCGCCTCCTGGTAACGCTCCGGCAGATTCTTAAACCGCTTCCGGCACCCGAGCAGCGCAGCTTCCGTTGAGGGATAGGTGGCGACAACCTTCTTCAGATGCTCGACATACTCTTTGAGCTTGACCTCCACCAGTCTGGTCAATCCCGGTTCGCCCGCTAGACTCGCCGCCGCCGCCCGTTGATCTCCCTCGGTTTGCACCAAGGCTTGAAAGCACATTCCCTTCAGCCGCTGCATCACCGTACTGCGGTCCCATCCTAACGTCGTTGCGGTGGCTTGCAGGTCGAAACTATGTTCACGAATGGTCTTCAGCAACGCGGGATCACTCTTTTTAGGATCGCCCTCTCCTTCTGAAGCATCGACCACCGGTATCGTCGACGTGGTCGTGGCCGCTACTGACCCCGCTAACCGCAAGTCCTCCACCTGAATCGTTGCGCCTTCCGCGAGCATCACCGCATTCTCAACGCATCGTTTCAGCTCCCGCACATTGCCTTTCCAGGGCCAACTCTGAAGACGATCGACCGCGCCCTGGGAAAGCGCAACCGGTCCTCGGCCCGCCTTGGCGACAAACTGATCGATAAAGGCCTGCGCCAGCGCCGGCACATCGGTTTGGCGTTCGCGCAACGGTGGAAGACGCAGTTCAATGCCATGCAACCGATAATAGAGATCCTCGCGAAACCATCCCTCGGCAATCCCCTGTAAAAGATTCCGGTTAGTGGCCGACACCACCCGCACGTCCACTTTCATGGCTTTCTTGTCGCCGACCCGCATTACCATGCCATCTTGCAGCACGCGAAGCAGCTTGGCTTGGAGGTCGGATCGAAGGTCTCCGATTTCATCGAGGAAAATCGTGCCCTTGTCGGCTTGCTGGAAATAGCCTTCGTGGTCACGGACTGCCCCGGTGAAAGATCCTCGCAAATGCCCGAACAGCTCGCTTTCGAAGAGGTCAGCAGGCACGGCTGCCATGTTCACAGGCACGAACGCGTAGGACGCCCGCTCGCTCAACCGATGCCCGGCTTGGGCGAACAATTCCTTTCCCGTACCCGGCTCGCCAAGGATCAGAATGGGCACATGGCTCTTGGCAACCTTCTTCAGGTCTTTCCACGTGCGGAGCAACACGGCATCCCGCGTCAAAATACCGAATTGCGCACAGTCTTGCCGCAAAACGTCCAGCTCCCCTTCCAGGAGCGGAGATCGGCTGGCCTGGACCGTCTGCATCTTGTCCAAGCGAGATTGGAGATCGTTCACGGCATCTCGGGCTTGGGAAACCTGCGCCTGGGCAGTCTGGAGGTCACGTTGGAGAGTGGCGACCAAGGCTTGGAGCTCTGCGCTTTCCGTCCGGCCCACGCGCGCGTCAGCCTGAACTTGATTGAGATCTTCTTCGAGTTGCTCCGCCCGGGTCTCACGCTCGACCAGTGTCCGTTGTGTGTCCGCCAATCGACGATAATACTCGACGCGTTCGTCCTCCAACTGACGAATGTGTCGGGCACCGAGCCAGCGTGTCCAGGCCAACGTGTTGCCTGTGGCCAAAGCAAGTGCCACGCAAGGGAGAACTACCGGTAGAACGAGACCACTCGAGGCAAACCCAACGAACGACACGAGGAGATAGACCGCGCCGATCAGAGCAGCAGCGGCCAGTCCACCCCAGAGTGAGAGAGCCAACAGGCACCACGCAGCCCCTGCGCCTATCCCCATGACCAATACCCAGTGTAGCCAGACGGGGACGGTCCATAAGGCACTTTCTGTCAGAATGGTGTTGAAAATGTTGGCCAAGATGAAGCCGCCTGGAGCGGTGAGTTCAAGAGGCGTCTGTCGCTTATCCGATCCCAGAGCGGCATGCACGATCAAAATAGCCTTACCCGCAACCTGCTCACGGAGTTCTGCATCACGCCCTTCCTGGATCGCATCCCACACATCCACAAACGATAAGTAGGGGAAAGGTCCCTCTGTCCAGCGCCCCGCATAGTTGATCAGGATGTCGCCCTGATCACCCACAGGAATGGAGAGATTTCTCTTCGTGCCGTCGGAGAATGTCGCTTCCTGAAAGGTCAAAGAGCGGCCTGGAGAGAGAGTCATCCGATCCGGAGTAATGTGGAGATACGCAGCCGCCAGCGCGACCCCCAGCGATGGGATCGCCTGCCCCCCGGCATTCACAAACGACGGGACTCGCCGATAGACGCCATCCGCATCCGAAATCGCACCGATGTGCCCTACGCCGCGTGCGACTTGCAGCAGACCTGGCAACGGCCCGGCAATATGATTCGTAGTGGGAAGCGTGTGAAGGACCGCCGGTCCAAAGGAAGGAAGGGATCGCGCCATGCCGTTTCTGAGTGGGAGCGGCACAGTCGATGATTTCCCGGCATGGTCACTCAGATTCACAGGGAGCGGGAACAGGACATTGCCAGCCCGAGTCGCAGCCTCCACCAAGGCGCGATCACTGACTGCTCCGCCACGCTCGGCAGGGCTCTCTTCGCCGAAGTGAAAATCCAGTCCCACGACCTGAGCACCGGCGCGATGCAGCCCAGAGATCATGGTGGCAAATACCGCACGATCCCAGATCCCCACACCGAACCGAGCATCACTCTCGGCATCACGGCCGACGAGGAGAAGGCGCCCGCTGTCGGGTGTAGCCCGATGCCACTGTGAGCGAAGGTCGAAGGTCTTCGCTTCCCACGATTCAGTCAGACCTGGGACAAGCAGCATCAACAGGGCAAGAAGGATAGTGCCAGCGAATCCGATGACAAGACTGACAGACCTCGAAACTTTCATGTGCCGCACACTCCGTCACGGCTCGCTAGAACATCAGAATGCATGGTGGAGAGTCGACACTTCAGCAGAACCATTCCGCAATCCTTTTCCAAACAGGCGGTTCACCTGACCCTATCTACTTCCTTACCCCCTGAAACATCATCTCACCTCAGCAGGGCCACGGGAAAATTCCGGTAGCCTCCAGGGGTGTCGGTGATCGGATGTTGCGCGCCGTTGGTGAGATGCGGCACCCGCTCCGATACATAGCCATCCAGCTCCTTCATCGATACGATGCCATCTTTGGTAATGAGATCTGCCTTACCGCTCAGTCCCTCCAGGAGCGCGTAGGTGAAGGCGCCGTGTTTCCAGTCATCGCCTTCTTGGGAGAGCTCATTGCCGGCACTCGACGTCAAGATCACCGCGTCCATCGCTTGGAGTTCTTTGATGAACCGATTGTTGTCGACCCCGCGCGTCTTCTTCTTGCTGACGCCTTCGGAATGACACGCGTCCAGGAAGACAATCTTCTTCGCCGGCAGATCCAGTACCTTCTTGATCTCGTCGTTCGAGATGGCGCGGGATCGCTTGATCGACCCATCAGGCTGGATCCCCGCATCGCTCGGCAAGAAGTAGAACTCTCCACGATCATCGTTGATACCATGCCCCGCGAGGAATAACAGAACTACGTCATTCTGCCCGGCCTGCCGGAGATACCCGAGGTTGTCCAGAATCGTGTCGTAGGTCGGCTTCATTGTGCTCGAATCCGAAATGATGAGACTGCGCACATCCCGGAAGAGCTTGCCTCGCTGCTGAGTAAACGCCTGAACGATTGCCTGGGCGTCGGCTTCGGCATAGGACAGAGCGCGAATCTGTCGATCCTGATAGGCATTGATTCCAATCGAGAGAATCCAGAGGTTCGGCTTGATCACGTCGTCGTGGGGTACGAGAGAAGCAGGTAGCGAAACGGTAATACCCTTGACCGTCTCGCTATGGCCATTAAAGGCCTTCACTTCAATCACATTCTCGCCCTCTTCCAAATCCAGCGGGATGGTGGTCATCCATTCCCGGACACCAGCAGGAACGGCCACTGGAACGACCGGTGCCTTCTCAATGCCGGATTTGGCGGTCACGACCAAGTCACGAGTCTGAAGCGGCCATACCTGAGCGCCGTTACGAGAAACCCGCACAGATTGAATCGGGTAACTCTTGTCTGTAATCGTGACCGCCAGATCGAGTCTCGGTGTCGCCAGAACAGACCGATCTTCCGGCGAGGAGATCGCCACGGTAGGAGGAGCAATGAAATCACCTGCCCCGCCTGTCGGCCGCTGATCTCCTTCACCCAAGATCTCTGCAATGGCCTGTTCGCGATTGCCGAGCCGCAAGGTCGCCTCGACAATCTGGGGGCGATAGAACGTGGAGCGAAATTGATCGACGCCATACACCTGATTGCCCAACCGGACGTTTAGATAGGTATCTCCCTTCGGGGAGGCAGTGTAATAGCCTTCCGGCGTCAGGCTAATCCATTCCCTGTCACCCAACAGCACCGTGGTGAGTAACTCTTCCCCGCTCGCTACACGCCAGACATTCATCCCCCATCCCCCAGATACGGCAAGACTGCCATCCGGCGAGAACGCCACGGACCTCACAGCATTTCCGTGCCCTATGAAGCTCCGCACCTCCCGGCCCGTCGCCACTTCCCAGAGCTTCAGTTCTCCACCCAGGCTCCCCGACAGGGCCCAGCGCCCATCCGGCGAGAATGCCGCAGACCATACATCAGAACTGTGCCCCGTGAAGGTACGCACTTCCCGGCCCGTCGCCACCTCCCAAAGTTTCACCGTCCGGTCCCCACTTCCTGAAAGGGCCCAGCGTCCATCCGGCGAAAACGCCACGGACCGTACGTCATAGCTGTGCCCTGTGAAGGTCCGCACCTCTCGACCTGTGGCCACCTCCCAAAGCCATATCGACCCGCCCACACTACCCATGAGGGCCCAACGCCCATCTGGCGAGAACGCTACGGAATTCACAGCTAACCGGTGCCCGGAAAAGGTGCGCATCTCCCGGCCCGTCGCGACCTCCCAGAGCTTCATCGTCTGGTCCCCACTCCCGGAGAGCACCCACTGGCCATCCGGCGAGAAGGTCACAGACCTCAGGTCAGATAGCAGGTGCCCCGCGAAGCTCCGCGCCTCCCGGCCCGTCGCCACCTCCCAGAGCTTCATTGCCCCATCATCACTCCCCGAGAGGGCCCAGCGCCCATCCGGCGAAAATGCCACAGTGGTCACCGCTACCTTGTGCCCCGCGAACGTCCGCACCTCTCGGCCCGTCGCCACTTCCCAAAGCGATACCGCCCCATCCATGCTCCCCAAGAGAGCCCAGCGCCCATCCAGGGACAAGGCCGTCGAGTACACAGGTATCCAGTTCCCCTTGAATCTCCTCACCTCTAGACCTGTGGCCACCGCCCAGAGCTTCAGCCCCGAGCCAACACTCCCCGAAAGTGCCCAACGCCCATCCGGCGAAAACGCCACCGACTTCACATCGTAGGTGCGCTCCAAAGTCCGCACCTCCCGCCCCGTCGCCACCTCCCAGAGTTTCACCTTTCCGTCTTCGCCCCCCGAGAGTGCCCACCGCCCATCCGGCGAGAACGCCACAGAGTTCACCGCTGCCGTATGCCCCATGAAGCTTCGCACTTCCCGGCCCGTCGCCACTTCCCAAAGTTTCACCGTCCGGTCCCCACTCCCAGAGAGGGCCCAACGCCCATCGGGCGAGAACGCCACGGACCGCACCTCATACCCATGCCCCATGAAGTTTCGCACTTCCCGGCCCGTCGCCACTTCCCAAAGTTTCACCGTCCGGTCCCCACTCCCAGAGAGGGCCCAACGCCCATCGGG